>NZ_JAUBUJ010000250.1:0-1270 GCF_036705405.1 Microcoleus sp. B13-B6 | reverse complement strand
GCCCGCCCAGAAAGGACGGGCGGGACGCCCATCCCACAACAAACAGGAAAAGTGGATTTTATTTAATTCTCATTCCTAAGCTAGAGGCTTACAAACGGCTGCAAATCCCTGAAGTCTGGTTTTGGGAAAACAGCCGAATGTCTCTGTATGCTCTCAAACAGCAAGGATACGAAGAGATTGCAAGTTCCCAATTGCTCCCAGAACTCGATATGGGTTTACTCGTCAGGTGTGTTAATATGCCGAGTCATGTTGAGGCAATTAAGGAATTCAAAAGTGCGATCGCTGCGGATGTGTAGTCAAAAATAGATAATACCAGAAGCCCGACTTCTTGAAGAAGGCGAGGCTCTCAAGCACGAGAGCGTTTTACGTTTAATTAAATTAACCTACTTAGTTGCTGAAAACAAGTTTATAATAGATATACAACTCACAGGAAGCACGACCATGACAACAGTCGTTCCCACCCTCCAAACTTCTGAAATCGTATACCCTAGCGCTGATGGAGAACCATTGGCAGAAACTTACGACCATGTTTACGCAATCTTAACTACTTTAGAAGTCTTAAAACAATACCTCGCAGACCGTCGAGCTACTGTTTTAGCAAACCAATTTTTATACTACGCTCAAGGTTTTCCAAAAGTCCGTGTAGCACCAGACGTGATGGTGATTTTTGATGTGGAACCGGGTGGCAGAGATAATTACAAAATCTGGGAAGAAGGTCAAGTGCCGAAAGTGATTTTTGAAATTACCTCACCAGGTACAAAGTCGGAAGATCAAAATAATAAAAAAGACTTGTACGAAAGGTTAGAAGTTCAGGAATACTGGTTGTTTGACCCTAGAGGTGAATGGATTCCCGAACAATTGCGGGGGTACCGACTGGGAGTAGAGGGGTATCAATTAATTAGAGATAATCGCAGCGATGTATTGCAACTGCGGTTAGAAATAGAGGGAAAAATTCTTGGGTTTTATCGGGAAGATAATGGAGATAAATTATTGATTCCAGATGAATTGGCTTCAGCTTTAAAAGCGGAACGGCAACGTGCTGAAGCGGAACGGCAACGTGCTGCTGAACTCGAATCTTTGCTAGCGCGTTATCGAGAACAATTTGGAGAATTGCCGGAGGATAACGGCTAAAGATGCAGGGGTGCGATCGCGCTTGACCAATTCGATCGCACTTTTATTTCTCAAGTAAATTGGGCGTTGCTGAATCAAGGTATGAATACCCCAGGAATGGGAATATCGTCAAACTTCAAGTAATGTATTAATAACTTAA
>NZ_JAUBUJ010000072.1:0-44391 GCF_036705405.1 Microcoleus sp. B13-B6 | reverse complement strand
ATTGCTTGGGATTGTTCCAATTCGCTCTGAGTCTGATGCAGTTGTAACTGGAATTGTTCCAATTCACTCTGAGTCTGCTGCTGGATTGCTTGGGATTGTTCCAATTCGCTCTGAGTCTGATGCAGTTGTAACTGGAATTGTTCCAATTCACTCTGAGTCTGCTGCTGGATTGCTTGGGATTGTTCCAATTCGCTCTGAGTCTGATGCAGTTGTAACTGGAATTGTTCCAATTCACTCTGAGTCTGGTGCTGGATTGCTTGGGATTGTTCCAATTCACTCTGAGTCTGGTGGAGTTGTAACTGGGATTGTTCCAATTCACTCTGAGTCTGGTGCTGGATTGCTTGCGATTGTTCCAATTCACTCTGAGTCTGGTGCTGGATTGCTTGCGATTGTTCTAATTCACTCTGAGTCTGATGGAGTTGTAACTGGGATTGTTCTAATTCACTCTGAGTCTGATGGAGTTGTAACTGGGATTGTTCTAATCCACTCTGAGTCTGCTGCTGGATTGCTTGGGATTGTTCCAATTCGCTCTGACTCAGTTGCAATTGCAACTGAAATTCTGCCAATTCACTTTGAGTTTGCTGTAGGAGAGCCTTGTTTTGCTGGAATTCTGCCCGCGTCTCATAGGGCATATTGTATAACAGAGGACTCGGCTCGACATTTAATTTCAAGTGAAAGTCACTTGAAAGCTTGGAAAGCTCGATAACGGCGATCGCATTTGCTTGAGAAAAAGGCGAGCCGTATTCCACATAACTCAGTTCAAGAGCATCTAACTCTTCCCAAAGCACGTTAAAACCACGGTCAGTTGTTTCTCGGTCTATTAGCTTTAAACAATTAACTGAGACAGCCTCTTGAGGAATTCCATATTTTTTCCCTAACAGATATAAATACTCTTTACTAAACTGAATATACCATTCCCCGTCTATAAGTTTTCCAAAAGGAACGGTAATCAAGGCTTTGCCATCAGGAGCAAGTAGGTCGTATATCTTAGCAATTGCTTTTAAGGGACCTTCACGATCGCGGTTTTCTTCCTGCTCTCCATATCCACCCGAAGGATCTCCTTTTTGTCCAATGTGTTCGACTGTAGAAAGTGAGACAATCGCGTCGTATTTGTCTTCGGACGGCAGGTTCATTAAGTCTTCATTATCTACCCCTACTTCTACTTCAAATTTATCTACAATTCGTCTTGATGTTATACCAAGCGTTTCACTCAAATGATTTTCATAATGAGAGAGTACATTTCCAACTTCAAGTATGCTTGCTGGTTTTTGGAGAGCGGCCAAAAAGTTAAAAGCAATAGGTATCTCTACAGCTCTTTCGGTAGGGTTGTTAAATTTTATCCGGTTGTAATAAAGTTTTGTTTTATTAAAAGAAAACGTTCTTTTCCATTCTTGCATTGTGGATTCTCCGGTCTTTTCTACATTAAATTTAGTCGGATTTGAGAGTTTTGTGAATTGACGCAATTGATACTGCTACCGATTCCCTTCGACTCATCGGCAAGTCAACCGGATTTTCGCATAAATGATCCCCAAGCGCAGCTTATATTACCCGCATTTCCGTTAGTCTGTTAGGACTGGCTTGCGTCGCTATATGTTCCGTCAGGTTTAATCTCTCATCAAGCAATGTCCCCGCAATTTGTGGTAAGGAATGATTTTCACCTGTTGCACTTACCCAGCCCTCTGGCTGTTTGTGCTGCAACATCAAATACATCGCCTCTCAATAGTCCGGGATTCCACCACAGTTTACACTAAGGTCAGGTCATTAAGATTACATCTTGTCAAAGGTACACAACTTAGTGTAACCTGAAGTTGCTCATCAGCTTAGCACGATTGACAGTAACTCAAGATGGAAGCCAAAAAAACTGCCGTTGATTATTTGGACGAGGGCGATCGATTTCTAGAGGAAGGGAATATGGAGGAGGCGATCGCCGCCTACCACCGTGCCATTGAGCTAAATCCTGACCACTCTTGGTCACACCACAATTTAGGGGAAGCTCTAGCAAAACTTGGTCAATTTGAGGAAGCGATCGCAGCTTATCGGCACGCGATAGAACTCAACCCGGATTTTTCTTGGTCTTATCATCACTTGGGGGATGCTTTAGATCGACAGCAACAGTGGGAGGAAGCGGTTGTTGCTTTCCGCAGGGCCATTGAACTCAATGCCGAACATTTCGGGACTTACTGTGGCTTAGGGCAGAGTTTGGTGAAGTTGGGTCAGTTGGATGAGGCGATCGCTGCTTACCGCCGTGCCAGTGAACTTGAACCAAATGCAGATTGGATTCAGTATAGACTGGGGGAACTGCTACAACAGCGAACTCAGTTGGATTTGGAAGGGGCGATCGCTTCTTATCGCCGAGCGATTGAGCTAAATCCCGATGAAGGATCTTACTATAACTTAGCAGAAGCACTAGCAGCCCAAGGAAACACAAACGAGGCAAGCCTCTGTTACTACAAGGCTTTTAAGCTAAATCCCCATAATATGCAAGCTAATCAAAAACGCCCTCGGATTTATGATTGTTTTACTTTTTTTAATGAAATAGATCTTCTTAAAATTAGAATAGAGGAATTAAAGGATGTTGTCGATAAGTTTATTTTAGTAGAAGCCACTAAAACCTTTAGTGGCAATCCTAAGCCTCTATATTACCAAGATTTTATTCATGAATTTGCTGAATATCAGGACAAAATTATTCATTATGTTGTCGATGATATGCCAGAAGTGATCGATGGCGACAGGTGGCCTCTGGAAATTCACCAGAGGGATTGTATCATTCGACCTTTGAGAGTTATACATTGTGACGATGAAGATATTATATTGATAAGTGATTTAGATGAAATCCCGAAAAAAGAAAAAATAGGAGATGCTATCGAGCTGCTTTCAAATCATAAGTTTGTCATCTTTACCCATGATATGTATCATTATCACTTAGATGATTTTAAGAGTAATTGGTGGTGTGGTACAGTAGCGTGTAAATACAAAGATTTTAAAATTAGAACTGCAACCCAAGTTAGGAGGTCGGACGAAGGTTTTTGGAGTCCAAATTGGAAAGCAGCAGATATTAGAAAGGAAGGATTTCAACACCCTTACATTGAGAAGGGGGGTTGGCATTTAACTTATTTTGGAGGCACCAAAACAAGAAGGTACAAAGTGCAGAGTTTTGCTCATGCAGAGGGAGATAATTCTAAAGAAAAAGGAATTCCTTTGATAAATTATGATGTAGCAAGACCGACCAATGATGAAGAGTCTCTGGGTAAATACTATTACGATGTCAGAGATGTTGAAGGTAAAGATATACCAGATTATCTAAAAAATAATATCCGTCAATATAGACACTTTTTAAAGCCAAAAATGACGCAAATGGCGCTGGCTCATGCAGATTTGCATTTAGAATTAGCATTATATATATATAAACAAAATTTGGATATAGCCGTTAATCTGTGGTGTAGGGCAATGCAATTAAATCCCGAAATAGGGAAAAAAAGAAGCTTTTTATCGGAATTACCACCTGTAGATTATTTTAAAATTTCTCCACAACAACTGTGTAATCGCTCGGGGCAACTGATTCAAAATAAGGATGGCTATCAGTTGGTGAGTTGTTCAGAAGAAGGTCAATTAGTTTCTTTCGGTCCTTATATTAATGTGCCTGACGGGATTTATCGAGTCAAGATAGATGTTGAAATGGATACCAGAGAGGTGAAAGAAACACATAATCATCAGATTTTTGGCTTTAAATTTGATATAGTCACCGATCATGGTAACAGCGTAGCTTGGGACGAGAAGGTAGATATCCAAGATACTCAGATTGAATTTTATTTGGAACTAACGAATGCCCAAGAATTACAAGTGAGATTTTATTCTATGGGCAATAACTTTGCAATTAATTCTATCGAATTAGCGTTGCTTTATCGGCTACAACCAAATCAATCAATTAATTCGGACCAAGATTCCGGTAACAAACGAGACATGAATATTCAAGCTTACTTTGAATATATAAGGCAGAAAAATTTAGAGGAGTTCTTAGCTGAAAAAAAACACCATTCAGGAGAAGAAATATCAAAACCTTTTGAAGATTGTTTAGAGTTAGGAAAAAAAATAACTGAACAAGGATATTGGGAAGGGTCGATTAAAAATTACCGTCAGGCTTGTCAATTAAATCCTGAGTATTTTGGTTCTTATGTGGAATTAGGAAAAAGTTTAGAAAAATTGGATCAGCTAGATGAGGCGATCGCGACTTATCGCCGTGCCAGTGAGCTTGAGCCAGAGGCGGATTGGATTCAATATAAACTGGGGGAAGTGCTGCAACAGCGAACTCAATTGGATTGGGAAGGGGCGATCGCTTCTTATCGTCGAGCTATTGAGCTAAATCCAGATGCGGTGCAAGCCTATTGCAATCTACTGACAATTGAACCAGATAATTGGGAACTTTGGTGGCGCTTAGGCAAGGCATTCGTAAAACTAGAGGAATGGGAAAAAGCGATCGCTGCTTGTCAGAGAGCGATCGAGCTTAACCCAAAAGAAGCATTAATTCACTATGAATTAGGGGAAGTTCTTGAAAAACAGGATCATCAGGAAGAAGCTATCTTCTCATACCGCAAAGCTATGGAACTCGATCCATCTTTGATGTCAAATGATAACTCTCTGGGAAAACTCTTGGCTAAGTTGCTTCAGATGAAGCAATTCCCACCCCAGGAAAAATTATTTTTGCAAACAACAAATCACCTCACAGATGCAGCTTTTGTGCAAGAATCTTTCTGTACTTATCTGAAACGCTCTCTACAGGATGAAGGAATTGCAGAATTTCTGGAAGTTACCCGATCGCTGACACGGCAGCAAATACTTGCGAACATCTGCTGTTCCCAGGAATTTCAGTTGAGGTGGGGCTTTTGTTTATCCACAGCAATGTCACTATCTTTTGAGGAATTGCACTGGCATACAGGAAGCTTTTTTGCAAAACAAGGGCTTTGGGAAGAGGCGAGCGCAGCCTACCACAAAGCAATTATCCTCAAACCAGAAATCGCGATCGCTTACAGCCGTTTGATAGAAGATAGGGGCACGCAAAATGAAATAGATGAGCAATCCGCTTTAAGGTCGAGTTTTTTTAAGTCAATACTAACCAATCCAGATTCGTCAGAAATATACACTTGTCTAGGAAAATTTTTAGCAATCAGAGCTAGGTTTGGGGAAGCCATAGAAATGTATCAAAAAGCAATTTTGTTACAACCTGACTCTTCAAAACAGGGAGAAGTTTACTCAGAAATAGGACAAGCACTTTTATCTAGTCATCAGCTAGATAACGCTCTTGATTATTTTCAAAAATCACTTCAAACTAATCTTGTAAAAAAAGAAATATATAGCGCAATCGCACATATATATTCTCAAACTAATAATGTAGATTTAGCCATTAGTTTTTTTCATAAAGCTCTCGTTCTAGATCCAAAAAACTCAGATTACTATATCCATCTTGGTCATTCTTATTGCCAAATAAATAATTTAGAGTTAGCAATTAGCTGTTACAAAAGTGCTATAAAAAATCCCCCGGTACACCATCATGCCTATATGTCCTTGGTCAATTGCCTCATAGCACAAGGCAAGCCAGAAGACGCAAACTTTATTCTCAAAGAGTTAATTAGCTTAAATATCCCCTTACCTTACACAGAGAAGCTAGAAATAGCCCAGCTTATGCAAAAAGTGGGTTTGTCAGAAGAAGCAGATACCTATCTCCAAAAACGGCAAATTCATCCACCTATTCAAGACATAATTAACTCAGTAAAAGACTGGGCTGTTACTTCAAGTATACAAGTTAGTAACTATATAGAAATACACCCACCTCACATAGTAGAGTTTCCTAATCCACCGAGAACTATACATGAAGATTTAGATCCTAGAGTAGTTCTTCCCAATCAATTTGAATCTCCAAAAACCTTTGTTGTCATAGTGCCGCAGGGACGGTATTCTGCCTGGGATACTACTACAGCAGCTATTACTTCAGATAACAAGCTACTGAATGAACTTACTACGGACTTCCAAGATCCTCACAACATACCTGCTTACCATATTGAAGGTACAGTAGCTGCTTTATCAGCGAATACAGCAGGTAAGAGTTATTACCATTGGCTGTATGATATGCTACCTAGATTTGGACTGCTAGAGCTGAGTGATATAGATATAGACAGCATCGATAAATTTTTAGTCAGTGGGTATTTTTTGAACGCTCACAAAGAAACTCTGGAAGTTTTAGGCATTCCCTCCCATAAAATTATAGACTCTCTGACTTATCCTCATATCAAAGCAGATAGGTTAGTTGTTCCATCCTATGCAGGAATAGTCAACTATCCAACTAAATGGATAGTTGATTTTCTGAGGAAAAAAATTTTACCCCGGGCTGATAATTCCAAATCCGAGCATCCAGAGCGAATACATTTGAGTCGGGGCAGTGCTATGTACCGCAAAATAATTAATGAGAATGAAATGCTAGGTGTTTTGCAGGAGTACGGGTTTACGACTATAGATCCTGCTACCATGTCTATAGTTGAACTAGCTCCGCTGATGGCTAATGCTAAAGTTGTAATAGGTTATGGAGGCGGAAATGCTAACTTATTTTTATGCAGCCCTGGAACTAAAGTAATAGAACTTTTCTCCCCTTATTTCATAGGTCCTAATTACAGAATGATCAGTCATCATCTTGGTCTAGACTACTACTATTTGATAGGAGCAGAAGGTATTGTCTGCCCTTACTTGCGCCAAGTGATTTATCCCGGAGATGGTTATGTAGATAATCTGATCGAGATCGATTCCCTAAAGCACTTGTTCACCCTGGCTGGAGTCGAGCAGAGGAGGAGAGAACTCTGAGGTAAAAAATTAACTTAGGATTTTATGCTCGGTTACTGATGAATGAGGAAGAATTGAATGGCTAGGATTCTAATCGGAGGCTCAGGTGGGGCTCCATCTAACAACTTTATCCGCTCATTACGCGAATCTTCTCGTAATGACTATCTGCTCGGTATGTCTTGCATTCCTTCAGATTTATTCTTAGCAGATACCGAAGAAAAGTATCTGGTTCCTTATGCAGTAGCTCCTGAATATCCACAAGCAATACTGAGTTTATTACAGAAGACTAAACCAAACTTCTTACACCTGCAAAATGATTTTGAGGTGCAAGCTATCTCTCGCCTCCGAGAACAAGTTCAAGCACTGGGAGTCAAGCTTTTTCTGCCTACCTCAGATACTGTGGAAAACTGTATAGATAAGTACAAATCCTACCAAATTTGGAGTCAAGCTGGGATTAAAGTGCCTGAAACTATCCTGCTCGATACTCCAGAAGACCTAAAATTGGCATTTGAAAAGTTTGGTCAGAAGGTTTGGGTGAGAGCCGTTACTGGAGGGGGGGGACGTTGGGCACTCCCAACCGATAACTTTGATTTTGGCAAGTTATGGATCGATCGTTTTCAAGGTTGGGGTGAATGTACAGCAGCAGCGTGCCTAACCTCCCAGAGCATCACTTGGCTATCCATTTGGTACGAGGGAGAACTGGTAGTAGCACAAACCAGGCGACGGAGAAGTTGGAACTTTGGCAACCGTACACTTTCTGGAGTCACTGGAATTACAGGGGTTGCGGAAACCTGTTCCGATACGATTGTAGACCAAGTGGCTCAAGATTCTATCTTAGCAATTGACCCGAAGCCACACGGAATATTTGGGGTAGACATGACCTACGACCAACAAGGGTTGCCTAATCCTACGGAGATTAATATTGGTCGATTCTTTACCACCCATTACTTTTTTACTAAAGCTGGCTTAAATATGCCAGAAATCTACTCTAATATTGCTCTAGAGGAAAAATTCCCAACTCTTGATCGTAAAATTAATCCACTACCAAATGGCTTGGTGTGGATCAGGGGTATGGATGTGGAACCTGTGATGACAACTGTTGAAGAAATGGAAAAAATGGAGCAATGCCAGCTTTGAATTTATTGGATGGAAAGACAGTTTTAGTGACTGGTGCTACTGGGTTCATTGGCACTCATCTAGTGCGTCGTCTGTCCCAGAATCCGGCTATTCATCTAGTGCTTCTCACCAGAAAACCTTTGACCCAAAGTCAATATGGCATAACTTCGGTAGCAGCAGCTCTCGACCAACTGACCCCAGAAACATGGCAAGCAGCAGGCATAGAAAAAATTGATGTGGTACTTCATCTGGGCGCATTTACTCCCAAAAGTAATGATGCCATTAATGCGGTGGAACAGGTGTACCGAGACAACCTTCAAGGAACCCGCAGCCTATTAGAAAGTCTCCCAACTCCGCCTCAACGGATTGTTTTCGCTAGTACCCTTGATGTGTATGCCCCACTACCTGATGGCGTAGCTTTGAGTGAATCCTCACCAGTTGAACCTGGTAGTTTGTATGGGGTCTCAAAGCTATTTTGCGAACTATTGATTCGCTCCTATGCTCGCCAGCGAGATTGCAGTTGCGCTATTTTGCGTTACGGTCATATATTCGGTCCTGGCGAAGGAGCTTATAAGAAGTTAATCCCGCAGACTATACAGCGATTGCTCCGAGATGAAGCTCCAATTTTGTATGGGGACGGGAGTGCAGAGCGGGATTTCTTGTATGTGGAAGATGCAGTTGAAGCAACTTTACGAGCTGCTACTTCCGAGATTCAGGAACTCGGCCCCGTCAACATAGTGCGGGGAGGATCAAGCTCAATCCGCAGTATCACTGAAACCCTCATCCAACTTACTGGTTTTTCAGGGAGTATTCAATATTTAGCGGATAAGCCAAACGGACAGTCTTGGCGTTTTGACAGTATAAAGATGCAGGAACTTCTAGGAAAATGGAAACTTATTTCCCTAGAACAGGGACTAAAAGAAGAAGTTAATTATTTTCGGAGTTATAGCCAATGAGCCATATTGATGAACAAACCAGAGTTGAACAAATATCAGATTGGTATTTACGGGAGCAGCTTGATTTTGACAAGCGGTTAATCGGCTTCCGCTACCAAAGTCTGAAACCTCACTTGCAAGGGCCAGAAGGATTAGAACTCGGACCAGCAGAAGGCGAAATGACCCAATTATTGTTACAAGACTTTGCCAGATTAACCTCAGTAGAAGGCTCCGGCGACCTGTTGGCAAATATTCCTGATGCTCCTAATTTGTTAAAGGTACACGCACTATTCGAGGATTTTGCTCCCGATAAGCAATTCAATACCATTGTTATGGAACATATACTGGAACATATAGAGGAACCCGTGGCTTTATTGCAACGCGCCAAACAGTGGCTAGCTCCCGGAGGAAAAATTCTCGCAGGCGTGCCAAACGGTAATTCTATTCATCGGCTTGTAGCTGTCAAAATGGGGCTGCTGAAACACCCTTGCGAACTCAATGAACGAGATCATGCCTTGGGGCATCGCCGAGTGTACACACCTGAAACATTTAGGCATGACTTAGAGGCGTCAGGTCTTTGTATTGCTGAAATGGGCGGTGTATTTTTCAAACCCGTTTCCAATCAGCAGATTCAGGACAACTGGAACGAAGAGATGATTCAAGGTTTTTATGAATTGGGTAAGGATTTTCCAGAGTATGCGGCGGAATTGTATGCTGTTTGTGAACGGCCATGATTCAATTCGTTATTCTCGACCTAGACGGCCCCATTTTGGAGGGAAAATTTCGACATTATGCCTGTTATAGTCAAATCTTGAGGGAACAAGGCTATACACCAATTAGTTTGGAAAGCTATTGGCAGATGAAGCGAGAGCAAGTGAATCGCAGAGGACAGTTAGCTGCCTCTGGAGCTGAATCAATTTATGAACCATTCTTACAGGCTTGGCTGGAATTAATTGAACAGCCACAATTTCTAGCATTAGATCGGCCACAACCCGGTATAATAGATAAATTACAACAATGGCGCAATTCGGGACTTCAATTAATTTTGGTCACTCTGCGACGCTACCCAGAACGGCTTCATGCTCAACTGGTTGAATTAGGGTTAGATACTCTTTTAGATTATGTATTGCCGTGCGATCATCAATTAGGAGCAAATGGCAAAGTGGCACAGGTTAAAAAAGCAATTCCCCAGGTATCTCCTGAAAATTCTATTTGGATTGGGGATACAGAGGTAGATGTTGAAGCTGCCCGATTACTGGGATGCCCCATCTGGGGAGTTACCTGCGGTCTTCGCACAGAATTATACTTAGCATCGCTATCTCCTGATTTTTTAAGTTCTGACTTAGTAAGTATTAATTTGAGGTGTATAGATGGGAATTGAGCAATGTCGCATCATTGAATTACCCAAAATTTCCGATCCTAGAGGAAACTTAACTTTTGTGGAGGCTAATAGACATATTCCCTTTGATATAAAGCGGGTTTACTATCTTTATGATGTTCCAGGGGGATCGGAACGAGCGGGTCACGGTCATAAGCAATTGCAACAGCTATTTATTGCTATGTCAGGGAGTTTTGACCTACTAATAGATGATGGGCATGAAAAAAAGAAGTATCACATGAACCGTTCTTATTACGGCTTATATGTTTGTCCTATGATCTGGCGAGATCTTGATAATTTCTCATCAGGAGCGGTTTGCATGGTTTTGGCCTCTGATTACTACGATGAGTCCGACTATTACCGTGAGTATCAAGATTTTATTGAAGCTGTAAATCAGAAGAAGTGAATATGACCTCACAACAAATAATAAATTTCATTACCCACTCAATTTAAATATTTAACTAAGGAGCGAAGATCGATGCTTGTTCCCTTTCTGGATCTAAAAGCACCCTATCTCGAACTAAAGGAAGAATTCGATACTGCTTACCAGCAAGTAATGAACTCTGGCTGGTATCTGCTCGGGCAAGAATTAGAAGCATTTGAAGTGGAGTTTGCTGCATATTGCGAAGCGAAATACTGTATAGGAGTTGGTAATGGTTTAGAAGCTTTACACTTAATCTTGAGAGCTCTCGATATTGGTCCGGGTGATGAAGTTATCGTACCCGCTCATACTTACATTGCTACCTGGCTGGCAGTTTCCTATACCGGAGCTACACCAGTTCCCGTCGAGCCTGACAAAAATACCTATAACATTGACCCAGCACTCATCGAAATTGCGATTACAGAACGCACCAAGGCAATTTTACCAGTGCATCTTTATGGCCAACCTGCGGACATGGATTCAATCAATCAAATCGCAGCACGATACGGGCTGAAAGTGATTGAAGATGCTGCTCAAGCTCACGGCGCGCGGTACAAAGGTCGGCGGGCTGGCAGTTTGGGAGATGCTGCGGGTTTTAGCTTCTATCCCGGAAAGAACTTGGGCGCTTTTGGAGATGGGGGTGCAGTTGTAACCAATAACCATCGGGTGGCAGAGCGAGTAAAAATGCTCCGCAACTATGGATCTAAGGTTAAGTACCACAACGAAGAAAAAGGATTCAACTCTCGGTTGGATGATGTGCAAGCAGCTTGGCTGCGAGTCAAATTAGCCAAGCTAGACGAATGGAATGAGCGGCGGCGGCTGATAGCTAGTTTTTATCTTGAAGCTCTTGACGGTTGCCCGGGTTTGACATTGCCTTATGTGCCAGAGTGGGCTGAACCTGTTTGGCATTTATTCGTTATCTGTCATCTCGATCGTACCGCATTACAAAAGCATTTTTCTAATGCAGGCATTGGCACTTTAATTCATTATCCAATTCCACCACACTTGCAGTCAGCTTATGCTGAACTAAATTGGCCATCCCGAAGTTTAATAGTCTCGGAAATGTTAGCCAAGGAGGTACTCAGTATTCCTATAGGGCCTCATTTATCAAAAGAGGGTGTTAATACAGTTATTTCACAGATGCATTCCTTCGTGAATTTATCTCACTAATCGAGTTTGGCGACCCGTTTCTCAAGGAACCATTGAACTCAGTGATAAACACCAAACAATCTCCCATTCTTACTTCCTCTCCCATTCCCACACCTTCCCAGGAGCCTCTCTATTATCGGACAGCTCATTCAAATACTTATATTCCCGGTAAGTATCCATCACGAAAAACAAACCGCCGTGTCGGTAAGCCATTAATTGCCCTTCTGCAGCCAAACGCTGTAGCGGCTCTTGCTCTAAAACGCACTCATCTTCCCCCAAATAATCAAAAATACGGCGGTTGAGTATCATGTATCCCGCACTTGCCCAGCCGTCTACTTGAGGTTTCTCGACAAACTCCCGCACGCTGCCGGAATTGTCTACATCTAAAATTCCGAAGCGAGAAATAGGACGCACTGTCATCACAGTTGCCAGCTTGCCGTGGGACTTCTGAAAATCAACCAGTTTGCTAATATCTACATCAGTAACTCCATCCCAGTATGTCACCATAAAGTTATCGCGATCATCGATGTATTTCTCCACCCGCTTCACCCGCCCCCCAGTAATGCTTTCCGAGCCAGTTTCCGCCAGCGTCACCTTAAAATCTTGCTCGCGATGATCCTCGTGATAAGTAATGCAATTCTGGCTGCCCAAGCAAATAGTAAAATCATTATTCATCGCTTCATAATTGAGGAAAGACTCCTTAATCATGTTGCCCCGATAACCCAAACACACAAGAAAATTATGAAATCCTTAATGGGCATAGGTCTTCATAATGTGCCCGAGAATCGGACGCCCGCCCACATCAACTAGGGGCTTAGGACGAAATTCTGTTTCTTCTCGGAGACGTGTCCCCAAACCGCCGGCTAATATAACTACTTGCATTGTTTCACATCTTGAAAAGGGTACACAACCGCTGATAATTCACAACAGGTATTTATTGCAAACAAAGAGCTATTTTTTCAGAAAAAATCCTCACACCTTACCAATTCTCGCTTCCACCATCATCCGCACCACATCGGGCATTTTATATTTTGCCTCCCATCCCAACTTTTGCTTCGCCTTACCCGGATTTCCCCTCCCAACTGCAATCTCCGTCGGTCTGTAGAGACTCGCATCCGTTACCAAATGTTCCTGCCAATCCAAACCCGCAGCAACAAACGCTGTCTGCACAAACTCCTCCAAAGGATAACTTGCACCCGTAGCAATTACATAATCGTCCGGTTCTTCCTGCTGCAACATCAAATACATCGCCTCCACATATTCCGGCGCCCAACCCCAGTCCCGCTGCACGGAAATATTTCCCAAATGCAGTTTTTCGGAACTGCCCGCAGCAATTCGGCAGACAACAGATACAATCTTTTGGGTAACAAACCTCTCGGGCCGCAGGGGCGACTCGTGATTGAACAGAATACCAGAACACGCAAACAAATTGTACGCTTCCCGATAATTCGCTACTTCCCAAAATGCCGTTGCTTTCGCTACCGCGTAAGGACTTCTGGGGCGAAAAGGCGTATTTTCATCCGCTGCACTGCCTCCAGTATCCCCAAAACATTCGCTAGAACTGGCATTGTAAAGTTTAATTTTGCCGCCTGTAAACCGAATTGCTTCTAAGAGATTCAATGTGCCTGTGGCAATGCTTTCGAGGGTTTCTACGGGTTGTTCAAAAGACAGACCGACGGAACTTTGACCTGCTAGATTGTACACTTCGTCGGGCTCTATTTTAGCAAGCACTTGCAAAACGCTGCGAAAATCGTTGAGAGACATGGATTCTAGTTTTACTCTGTCTCGGATGCCCAAACGGGCCAGGTTTCCGAAACTAGACATTTGGGCGTCCCTGGAGGTGCCACAAACTTCATAACCTCGCTCGAGCAACAGTTTAGCTAAATAAGCTCCGTCCTGACCTGATATACCGCTAATTAACGCTTTTTTCATATTACATTTTGCTTTTAAAACTACACCGTAGCTGTTGCTATGGGAGCATCTCACCTTTGCAGCCCTCCGCTAGAAATTGGAGTTTTGAGGCAGGAGGCAGGAGGCAGGAGGCAGAAGGAAAGAGGAAGAAGGAAAGAGGAAGAAGGAAGGAGCCAGAAGAAGGAAGGAGCCAGAAGAAGTATTTTTACAAATATGAGATGCTCCCGTTGCTATTTTTCCAGGTTTTTAACTTTTATAGTCGGAATTTTTATTTTTTTAATATTTGGGATTTTCCCAGGATTTACCAGAGCAAGTTTAAGCGGTTACTACAAACAAACAACAAATTTATCATCAAGCAGACCCGAAAGCCCGATCGAAGTATTATTGCAAAAAGTTCGATGATCGATAGCTGGGAGTAGCAGCATAAGGATATCCTAGGGACACCGCACTGCCGTCTCCCACGGATATCGGGTAGGGACACCGCACTGCCCATAGGTGTCAACTTAACGTACCACCGATAGTCCGACAGGGGGCGTTGCTGAATACAGGTATGAATGGAAGATTTCCCAATTGCTATAAGCCCTCGGAGGCTGAGCTTTGTAACATCAAGCGAAAAGTTGCTTCATACCGTGAATCAGCAACGCCCGACAGGGGTTGAAACCCCTGCCTCAAAGCTAAAGTCCTCTGAAGAGGACTAAAAAACTCATTAGTCCTCTTCAGAGGACTTTAGCTATTAGACAGGGAATTCATTCCCTGGCGGACTAACGGGTGGGCGGGAGGACTGGTGGACAAAAAGCTTAAGTTAACACCATTGCCCACTGCCGTCTCCCTACCATATTTCATTTTGTACTCGCCAACTATCGACTGCCAAAAGTCTCTAGCGCTCGAAAACAGAAATAACCAGTCAGCTAGAAATCGACTCAAAAGTACAAAATATCAGCATTTTTTACCTTCTGCCGAATGACTAATACCTTCTGCCTTCGGGTACTAGGCTTCCCAACGTTCGGCGACCAATTCAGCCAAGTCAACCACCCGCTGACTGTAGCCCCACTCATTGTCGTACCAAGCCAAAACCTTTACCATGTCGCCATCCATCACCAGCGTTAAGCTGGAATCCAGAATCGAAGAAGCATCACTTCCGCGATAGTCGCATGAAACTAAAGGCAAATCGTTGTACTCTAAAATCCCTTTCATCGAGCCAGAGGCAGCTTCTTTGAATACTTGATTTACTTGCTCGGTAAAAGTCTTTTTCTCTACCTGAGCCACAAAATCAACTACGGACACATTGGGAGTCGGCACGCGCATGGCAATACCATTTAACTTGCCCTTCAATTCTGGAATCACCAAAGCCACAGCTTGGGCTGCTCCGGTAGAAGTCGGCACAATATTCATTGCTGCCGCCCGGGCCCGCCGCAAGTCGCGGTGGCTGGCATCCAGCAAGCGCTGGTCCCCAGTATAGCTGTGGGTAGTGGTCATCATGCCTTTGACGATGCCAAAATTTTCGTGCAGCACTTTCAGTACAGGAGCTAGACAGTTGGTAGTACAGCTAGCATTGCTGATGACAGTGTAGTCACTGTGCTTGTAGTTGTGGTGGTTGACTCCCATCACATAAGTGCCAACTTCAGAACCCTTGCCTGGAGCGGTAATTAGCACTTTTTTAGCGCCGGCAGTGATATGCTTCGATGCACCAGCTTGGTCAACGAAGACGCCGGTCGCTTCAATAATCAGATCAATACCCCAATCTTTCCAAGGCAAGTTTAGCGGGTTGCGATCGCTCACGCATTTAACTGTCTTCCCATTTAGGGTAATGGAATTTTCATCCGCACTGATGTCCACATTCTTCAACGTTCCCATCATGGAATCGTATCTGAGCAAGTGAGCATTACTTCTGGGATCGGAAGTGTCATTAATAGCTACCAACTCTAGCTGGCTGTTTTCTCTGCCCAGCCAGCAGCGCGCAAAACTGCGCCCGATACGTCCAAAACCATTGATCGCGACTCGAATCACTTTAGTACCTCCTAATGATGGCAGCCCCTAGCTCAGGCTTAAATTTTGGAAAAATTTAAGAATTGACTTATGAGACAAGATCATATCGCAAAGGTTGATCCTTTATAACTTTTTGTGTCGATCAAAAAAGCTTGAACTTTTCTAGAAGGCTGAAATTGCAAGGCAGAAGGCATTAGGCTTTCTGCAGCTGGTTACTGGTAAAGCTGATGGGCTGCAATATAAGTCCCGACAACTTCCGGGACTAAGTAGCGGAGGTCGATCCTTTCGGCGCAGCAGCGGCGGATGTGGCTCGACGAAATCTCGATCGCAGCCATCGAAAGCACATCCCAGCGCATTTCCACGTCCAAAAGAGCCATTTGTTCGGCAACTCGTCGGCCCACAGCAGTCGCCTGAACCTGCATCCTGTCCCCCCCGAAATCGAGGGGTTTTCCACCCGGACAATCTCCCCACTCGGACAGTCCCCCAATCTCCCCGGTTTCTGCTGTCACTCGATCTCCGTGACTCGGACGTGGGGCCACCAACCAGTCGCACAACCCGGCAATTTCGGCGCATCGGTGCCATTTGGGAAGAGTAAGGAGTGCGTCACTACCAATAATCCAGTACCAGCGATGATCGCCAGGATACAATTTTTGCAAATACAGCAGGGTGTCGATCGCAAAACAACTGCCTCTGGGATTTGCCGACCGCGGCGAAATTACGAAGTCTGGGCGATCGCCGATCGCCAAAGCCAGCATTTCCCGCCGCCGCTCAAAACTTGCCAAATCCGGGCGCTCTTTGTGAGGAGGAGAGCGATCCGGTACCCAAATGACTCGATCGAGAGCAAATTGACTCGCAGCCGTCTCGGCTACCAACACGTGACCCCAGTGAACCGGGTCAAAAGTCCCCCCCAAAATCGCTATTTTCCCCATATTTCCCCAAAATCAGGATTAGTAGAGACATCGCGCCAATTTTATGTTTATACACTTTTAACCGTAAACTCTATCGCTTTTCGACTTATTCGACTAACTGCATAACTTGGTATATATACAATTAAGTGAGAATACATATTATCTATAGTTGAGTTGCGATCGTGTCAATCTCTGACTTTCAAGAAAAAATAACCGTAGGAGTAGATAAATGACTACAAAATGAGCGAAATTTTGTTGTTCGTGGTAGTGTTTGTAAATCCTTATGGGTTTTACCCTCAATCTTGGTAGAAAGGTTGTGGGGCTTTTGCTGCCGTATCCCAGCACAGCAGGCGGATAGAAATAGAAAGAATGCAGGAGTATGCAACCACCCAAAATTAGTCTATTGGCACAGGCCCCAGACCCCGTTTTCTCTTACCTGCAATTTTCGAGCTGTGACTGTTCCGGAAAACTACTCGGTACTAAGTCATATAGGATACAAGACAAACATCTCTACAAGTCCCTCAAATCTAGGGACGCGCAGAGAATTTTGTACAAAATCTCTAGCGAACTGTATCCTGAAAAAACAATTCTTGATATGATATCGCGTGTTATTGGCGTGGTGTGGTGTGTGAGGAGCAAAGATGCCGAGTTCTGTTGATTTTAGCGGTAGACCATTTCATTTCATCGGCATTGGTGGGATTGGGATGTCAGCCCTTGCCTACATTCTAGCTAAACGCAAGTTGCCTGTGTACGGCTCCGACATTAAATCGAGTCACATAACCGAGCGCTTGCAAGGAATGGGAGCTCATATTTTTTGGAGTCAAGACGCCAGCAATTTTGAACTATTTCAAACGGCCCTTAACGGTAGCAGTCCCGACTGCGGGCAACAGGAAAGGGCAGTATCCTCGATAGTCGCGGGTACGGTAGGGACTTCTGTCGCGACAGCCAAAGCTGTCCAATTGAACGGCAACGGTTCAAGCGCCCAAGCAATTGCGGGATTGCCTCAAGTAGTATGTTCGACGGCTATTCACCCAGCCAATGCCGAATATCGAGCTGCTTTAGATTTGGGCTGTCCGATTTTTCATCGATCGGATGTGTTGGCAGCGTTAATTCAAGATTACCAAAGCATAGCCGTAGCCGGGACTCATGGCAAAACTACTACTAGCAGCTTAATCGGGTTCATGCTGATGGCTGCGGGTCTAGACCCGACCATCGTAGTAGGAGGCGAGGTAAATGCTTGGGAAGGCAATGCCCGTTTGGGGGAAGGCCCCTACTTAGTGGCCGAGGCTGATGAATCCGACGGTTCTCTCGTTAAGCTAGTAGCCAAAATTGGCATAGTAACGAACGTGGAACTGGATCATCCAGACCATTACGATACCCTTGACCAGGTAATAGACACTTTTAAGGTGTTTGCCCAAAACTGTCAAACCTTGGTGGGCTGCATTGACGACCAAATCGTCAAAGACTGCCTTGGGCCTCATGTCAGTTATAGCTTGCAGCCGGACAGCGGTGCTGACTACACGGCTTCGGGCGTGGAGTACGGGGCAGAAAGCACCAAGGCTCGGATTTGGGAGCGAGGAGTTTTCCTGGGGGAAATGGAGTTGAAGTTGCTCGGCACACACAATCTCAGCAATGCACTAGCTGCGGTAGCAGTAGGCCGATTGTTGGGGTTAGAGTTTTCGGCGATTGCCAAAGCGATTGCTGGCTTTGAAGGAGCTCGCCGCCGTTTTGAGGTGCGGGGCTTTCACAATGACATCCTGTTTGTGGACGACTACGCCCACCATCCTAGCGAAATTCGTGTCACCTTGGCGGCGGCTCGCTTGCGTATCGAAGGTAGCGAAAAAAATTCCAAATCCCGAAGAGTGGTTGCAATTTTTCAACCCCACCGTTACAGCCGAACTCTGACATTTTTGCCAGAATTTGCTCAATCTTTTGGGGATGCTGATTTGGTTGTGGCTTGCGATATTTATAGTGCTGGGGAACCGAATTTAGGAGAGATTAGCGGGCAGCAGGTTGCTGATTTGATTGCGAAAGAAGGCCGAGAGGTTGAGTTTGCGCCTTCCCTGGAGTCAGTCACTAAGTTTTTAACCAAAAATCTGCAACCGGGGGATTTGGCTCTGTTTTTGGGCGCTGGTAATCTGAATCAGATTATTCCAGAGGTGATGGCTTTTTATCAACAAGCCGATCGCCCCGATTAGCTCGCGAACTGAGTAGAGTCGATCGACATTATGGCGTTGCACGTTGGGCCGAAACTTCTGTCGGACGGCTCGCTCAAAGGGGCGACATAAGTTAGCTAAATGGATTTTAAACCACGTCTTCGAGCGAAGGTATTTTTAAGGATTTTCAAGATGGTGACTATCTCGAATGACTCCTCTGTTAAGGACAATCGGCGAGTGTATTCTCCTATTTCTTTGCGGGGAACTGATTGCAAGATTAACTCCCAAGTTTCGCTGGCGGGCCTGACTTCCTTCCGAGTCGGTGGCCCTGCCGAGTGGTACGTTGCTCCCCGCAGTATGGAGGCTTTGCAAGCGAGTTTTGCTTGGGCTGATTCTGAAGGGGTGCCTGTGACTCTGCTGGGTGCCGGTTCTAATTTGTTGGTGAGCGATCGGGGTTTGTCCGGTTTGGTCGTCGGCACTCGCTACCTGAAACAGGTGAATTTTAACCCAGAAACAGGTCAAGTTACAGCGGGGGCGGGGGAGTCAATTCCCCGCCTTGCTTGGTTGGCGGCTAAACGGGGCTGGAAAGGTCTAGAATGGGCAGTCGGCATACCGGGCAGCGTGGGAGGGGCTGTGGTGATGAATGCAGGCGCTCACAGAGGCTGTACTGCTGATATTCTGGTCAACGCTCGCGTCCTATCCCCTGGTGGCAAGGTGGAAATTCTGACTCCCCAAGAGTTGGAGTACCGCTACCGGACTTCGGTGCTGCAAGGGGGCGATCGGCTAGTAACAGAAGCGACTTTCCAGTTACAGCCGGGGTTCGACCGATCGCAAGTAATGGCAGAAACTAATGACCATTTCAGCCAGCGGCGGACAACTCAACCTTACCACTTACCGAGCTGTGGCTCAGTCTTCCGTAACCCCGGCCCCAAGACTGCCGGTTGGTTCATCGAACAAGCGGGACTGAAGGGATATCAGATCGGCGGCGCACAAGTAGCGCAGCGCCATGCTAATTTTATTCTTAACTGCGGGTCGGCAACGGCCAATGATATTTTTCAAGTGATCCGCCACGTTCAACAGCAAGTCGAGCAGCGGTGGTCGCTGTTGTTGGAGCCAGAAGTTAGAATACTGGGAGAGTTTCCCTTCTAAGGCATCATTGAAGTAATACGGAAACGGCAGACTGCCAGCCCACACACCATCACAAAGTAGTTGTCAAGAACCTCAGCCCTGACGGCATGAGGCTTGAAAGAGAAATCTAACAAGCCATCTTGACCCGCCTTGCGTCTTAACTGACTACGTTTTTTGAGTCACGACACCGGGCGAATGCGAAGCTAGTTCCCTGCTCTGTCGCTAGTAGTTAAACAGTTCTAAGGTCACTGGAACAGTGCTGCTAGCCCGCGCAAGCTCAGAAAACATTGGCAAAGCTAACTTTACCCCAGAAATGGGAGATTGAGGACAACCATATCCTCACGGGGGGGGCAACCATACCCCCCTACCCCGCAAGGGGATTAAAATTAAATGTAAAGCCGTCCTGTAAGGACGGGGTTTCAGACCCGAGGAATTTTGATGACAAAATCAGGACAGGGATTTGGCTTCGGCCTGGGCAAAATGAAAGAACTGACTGAAGCTTTCAAAAAAGCTCAGCAGGTTCAAGAAGGAGCTAAAAAGCTCCAAGAAGAGTTGGATGTCATGGAAATTGAGGGAACTGCCGGCGGCGGCTTGGTCAAGGTTTTTCTTAGCGGCAACCAAGAACCCCGCCGCGTGGAAATCTCACCGGATGCCCTCGGTGAAGGTGCTGATGTGGTTTCTGAACTCGTCACGGTGGCGATGCAGGAGGCTTACGCTAAGTCTACGATGACGATGCGGGAGAAAATGGAAGAACTCACCGGTGGACTAAATCTCCCCGGTTTCGGTTAGTCATTAGTCATCAGTCATTAGTCATCAGTCATTAGTCATTAGTCAATGGTGATGGATGTTTAATAACGGCTTGATAGCTAATGACTGGTTGATTGGTATGAAGCAGGAAACCTTGGTAATTGGAATGAAAAATATTCTTGCCTCTTCCTTCCAATTACCAATTACCAATTACCAATTACCAATTACTCAATACCAATTACTAATTTAATGTCTTATAAATTATTGTTTGTCTGTCTCGGCAACATCTGCCGATCGCCCTCAGCAGAAAATATTATGAATCACTTAATTGAACAAGCTGGTTTGGGCGATCGCATCACCTGCGATTCGGCTGGAACTGCTAGCTATCACGTTGGCAGCCCCCCTGACAGGCGGATGGCATTGGCGGCGAGGAAGCGAGACATTGAATTGCTAGGCGAAGCCCGCCAATTTACCAGGAAAGATTTTGAAAATTTTGATTTGATTCTGGCTATGGATCGGGACAATTATCGCAATATTCTTGCCCTGGATGCGGCTGGAAAGTATAAAGATAAAGTGCGACTGATGTGCGATTTTTGCCAGAAATACGACCTTAAAGAAGTGCCAGATCCTTACTACGGTGGCCCGGAGGGATTCGATCGAGTAATTGATTTGCTGCTGGACGCTCAAGCGGGTTTGTTGGAGTATGTTATAAATCAGGAAAAATTAAGAATTACCAATTAACAATTACCAATTACCGACTAAATGGTGTTCCATCGCAAAACGAACGAGTTCTGCACGGTTGTTGCTGTCGGTTTTTCTGAACAAGCTGCTGACGTGCTTTTCGACAGTTCGAGGACTCAGGTGGAGTCGATCGCCTATTTGAATATTAGAAAGACCTTCTGTGAGCAAATCTAGCACTTCTCGCTCTCGCTGAGTCAAACTCGGAGAATTTGGGCTGGGAGAGGGGCGTGAAGCGGAGCTATCCCGTAGGGAATCGCCTGTGTTTGGCTTGTGAGTTAAAAAATCCGCTTCTGGCTGGCTGTTGGCTCTGCTGCGTGCCTCTGTTGGCGTCGGTTCAGGTTTTGGGGAATGAGACGGTGCCTGAGCGATTAGGGCGTAGCGATCGAGCAAAGAGCGAATTACCGCCCCCAACTCTGGGAGTTCAAAAGGCTTAGCCAGATAATTGTCGCACCCCATCTGATAGCCGCGAATCCGTTCCTGCGTGCTCGTGCGTTCCGTCAAAAAAATCACCGGCAGCAAGCGAAAAGCGGGACGAGTCCGAACTCGGCGCACGAATTCGTAGCCATCCATCTCGGGCATTGTAATGTCCGTAACAATCAAGTGGGGCTGAAATTCCTCTACCAAGCCTAAAGCTTCTTTGCCGTTCTCAGCAGGGATTACAGAGTATCCGGTAATTTCCAGATAATCGGTAATCGACAAGCGAGTCGCGAAATCGTCGTCAGCAACCAGAATGGTCAAGGGCATGAGGGGAATTTAAAAATTAAACATTAAAAATTAAAAGTGAAATTAGTCACTTTTAATTTTTAATTCTACTGTTTAATTCTGTTTTTGACACTCCCTGACCTAAAGGACAGGGATTCTTAATTCAGCGACTGACCTTAAAATGTTGCGTCCTTTCGGCAATACTCAAACTTTTTAACCGTAGAAAGCCTACCAATTAACGAGCCCGATTCGCAGTCACCCGCCTAGGGTCTATCTCCAAAAGCGTACTAGGATATTCACCTAGAGTTCGGGTATGCCCTACCCTACTTAACAAGACTAAATAGTTTGTTTCTCTGGTTAAAGGAACTGTGTTAAGCCCCTAGCTGTTTATAGAGTTTTCGCCGCTCTTTGTCCCCCGGTTTACGCGCCAAAGTGTGTCGTTAACTGTTTTTATACACGATGGCGAAGGAGTTTAACCTTGACTACTCTAGTATACTAGAAATTGCCTCACTTTTAGGAAGGGATTTAAGAAATTAAAGCCGTCCTAGAAGGACAGGGTTTTAGACCCCATTTCGTTGATAACTTGCTGTTAAAGTAGCAGGCTGCCCTAATGTTCCCTCCAAAGCTACGCCGCGCCCGTTTGCTGCCAAATGCCGCAGAGTTTTGTAAATTGTCTCGATTTGCTCTGGCTTTCCTGCTTTTTTGGCTAGTTCTGCTACAGACAGAGGTTGTTGGGCGTCTTTGAGCACTTGCAGTACCCGTTGCTGCAAGTCCAATACAGCAGCGGCTGCTTTTTTGCCTGCTTCAACCCCTGGCTGGTGATAGGCATTGACATTCACCAAGGAACCGTAAAAACCTACGGCTCTTTCGTAGAGGGCGATTAATGCTCCTACTGTCTCCGGGTTGACTTGGGGAATTGTGACAGTAATCGAATCTCGGTGATTTTCGTACAAAGCTTGTCGAGTTCCCTGCAACAAACCAGACAAATAATCTCCCGAAGTTACGCCGGTTTCTACTTCTGGGGAAATGCCTTGCCTGTCTTGCAAAACTTCGATAAATGTTAGGAAGAAATTCGGCACGCCGTCTCGCAGTTGCTGGACGTAGGCGTGTTGGTCGGTGCTGCCTTTGTTGCCGTAAACTGCGATACCTTGATGAACTGTATTGCCGTCTAAATCTTCCTGTTTGCCGATCGATTCCATGACTAATTGCTGCAAGTAGCGGCTGAACAATAGCAGTGAATCTTTATACGGCAAAACTACCATATCTTTCTCGCCACGTCCGTTGCAAGCAAAATACCAGGACATTGCTAACAAGGCGGCGGGATTATTTTTAATGTCGGGAATTCTGGTAGCTTCGTCCATGACTTTAGCACCATCGAGCATCGCCTGAATGTCGATGCCTTGCAAAGCTGCTGGCAAAAGTCCTACTGCTGACAGTTCCGAAGTGCGCCCTCCCACCCAGTCGGCCATCGGGAAGCTGTCAATCCAGCCTTCGGATTTGGCTAATTTGTCTAGTTTGCTGTCTGTTCCAGTGATGGCAATTGCTTGTTTGGCAAAATCCAGTTTTTGGGCGGCGAAGGCTTTTTGAACTTCGATCATGCCGTTGCGGGGTTCGGGGGTGCCGCCGGATTTGGAGATTGTAATTACTAGGGTGCTGGCGAGTTTGTCTTTAATTTTGTTAAGGATGCGATCGATCCCAGCCGGATCTGTGTTGTCGATAAAATGTATTGCTAGGGGCGGAATGTCTGGGGATAAAGCTTCGGCGACAAATTGGGGGCCCAGGGCCGAACCACCGATGCCGATCGAAATTATGTCGGTAAATTGCGGAGCAAATGGCGGTTTAATATCGCGGTTTTGAACTTTCTTGACAAATGCTTCGACTTGTGCTATGCCTTCGACTATTTCTTGTTTTAATTCTGGAGTGGGAGCTAAATCAGGGTTTCGCAGCCAGTAGTGGCCCACCATCCGGTTTTCGTCGGGATTGGCGATCGCACCTGCTTCCAAGGCTGCCATGTCTTTGAAAGCTTTGTCAAATTTGGGCTTGAGTTCTGCTGCGAAAGCGTCGTCGAATCCCATGCGGCTGATATCGAGGTAAAGTCCCAATCCAGAGTGATAGTAAAGCCAGTCTTGATAGCGTTGCCAGAGTGCTGCGGCGTCCATAGGAATTCTCTACAATTTTTTTAATGTTCGATCGGGGTCGTCAGGAATCCACCAATTGTAGTTTAAAACGATCTGATGTACGGCTTTTGCAGAATCCTAATAAATTTAAGCATTAATCGTCTGAAGGCAGCCGGAGCCGAAGGCAGGCAGAGCATTCGGCAGAATTAAACAATAAAAATATGACTTGGGCAACAGTCTTAGTAGGTAGATCCCCCATTAATGGCCACACCCCATAGATAGATCGAAGTGGCACAGAGATTTAAGTGTAGTCGGGGTTGGGCTTTGGGCCCTGGTTTCACAATATTCAAATTCGGGCGATCGGGAGGTGTAAAATAGGCATTGCGGTCAGGTTAAATATACTTTTAGCTGTCACTCAATAATCGGCTAAAAATATAGTTAACAACAGTCAACTATCTGAAGTGTAGTATAATATACAGATATTAGAATTAAAGTGCGATCGACTATGCTTGCTCTATCTCCCGAATTAAAAGAAAGGTTAGCAACTCCGCTCAAAATCGGCGATTTTGAAGTTAAAAGCCGCGTCCTGCAATCGCCCTTATCCGGCGTTACCGATTTGGTATTTCGCCGCCTGGTGCGCCGCTACGCGCCGGATTCGATGATGTACACGGAAATGGTGAACGCTACGGGTTTGCACTACGTCAAGCAACTGCCGAGAATTATGGAAGTTGACCCGAACGAACGCCCGATTAGCATTCAATTGTTTGACTGCCGGCCGGATTTCTTGGCAGAAGCAGCCCAGAAAGCTGTGGCCGAAGGAGCAGATACTGTTGATATTAATATGGGCTGTCCGGTTAACAAAATTACTAAAAACGGCGGCGGTTCTTCCCTGCTGCGAGATCCGGAAACGGCCGAGGCAATTGTGCGGGCTGTGGTGGAAGCGGTAGAGGTTCCTGTCACCGTTAAAACTAGGATCGGTTGGACTGACAAAGAAATTAATATTTTGGAATTTGCTCGAAGGATGCAAGATGCGGGAGCAAAAATGATTACCGTGCACGGCCGCACTCGATCGCAAGGTTACACCGGCCCGGCAAAATGGGAGTGGATTCGCCGAGTGAAAGAAGTTTTATCGATTCCAGTTATTGCTAACGGGGATATTTTTTCAGTGGAAGCAGCGATGCGATGTCTGGAAGAAACCGGCGCTGATGGAGTGATGTGTTCGCGGGGAACATTGGGCTATCCTTTTTTGGTGGGAGAAGTTGATTATTTCTTGAAAACGGGTGTGGAAAAGATAGCTCCGACACCAATTGAACGCCTCGAATGTGCTAAGGAACATTTGCGGGCTTTGTGGGAATATAAAGGTGAAAGCGGTGTTTGCCAAGCGCGCAAGCACTTAACCTGGTATGCTAAGGGTTTCCCCGGTGCTGGGGAATTGCGGGGCGTGTTGGCTGTGGTAGAAACAGTGGAACAAGGTTGCGATTCGATCGATCGCGCGATCGAGCAATTGCCCGCATAAACCTTACCCGCAGAGGCCAACTAGGGATTACAGAAACAAAATTCACCTCTGCGGGCTAAGATTTAAGACACAGTTAAAAATTTGTGGGTGGGGGAAAGCATGGATTCCTTAAAAGGGCGAGATTTATTAAGTCTGGCAGATTTAAGCATTGACGAATTAAATTATTTGCTGGATCTAGCAGCCAGTTTAAAATCGGGAATGGTCAAGCTGAAACGCAATAAAGTTCTCGGCTTGTTATTTTCCAAAGCTTCAACGCGAACGCGGGTAAGTTTTACGGTAGCAATGTATAAATTGGGAGGGCAAGTGATTGACCTTAATCCCAACGTTACCCAAGTCAGCCGCGGTGAACCTTTGGTAGATACAGCCAGGGTGTTAGACAGATATTTAGACATTTTGGCGATTCGGACTTTCGAGCAAAAGGACTTAGCAACTTTTGCTAACTATGCAAAGATTCCTGTTATTAATGCGCTGACAGATGACGAACACCCCTGCCAAGTGCTGGCAGATTTAATGACAGTAAAAGAGTGTTTTGGCAAGCTAGAAGGATTGACTCTGACTTATTTGGGCGATGGCAATAATATGGCTAATTCGCTGATGTTGGGCTGTGCAATGACGGGAATGAATGTAAGAATTGCTTGCCCTCAAGATTTCCAGCCGAATGCTGAGATAGTGGAAAAAGCTAAGAATATTGCTAATGGAAAAACAGAAGTTACTGTGACGGCGGACGCAGAAGCTGCTGTGAAGAATGCTCAAGTGATTTATACTGATGTTTGGGCGAGTATGGGACAGGAAGAGGAAGCAAAAATCAGGATTCCTTTGTTTGAGCCCTATCAGGTAAACGAACAATTGCTGAAGTTAGCAGATAAGAATGCAATTGTATTGCACTGTTTGCCCGCACACCGGGATGAAGAGATTACCGATGCAGTGATAGAAGGCAGTCAATCGCGCGTTTGGGATCAGGCAGAAAATCGGATGCACGCTCAGCAAGCTTTGCTCGCAAGCATTCTAGAAAGCGATTAGGAATAAAGAAGGGAAGAGAAGAATCGGCGGTTGAAAGAGAAAGCCATCTCTCTATCTCTTCTCTTTCTCTGCGCCCTCTGCGCCCTCTGCGGTTAATAAAAAAACATAATTCACAAAAGGTTATCGAAAAACATGAAATTGTCGCTAATTCACATTTAACACCAATAATCGGCAATTCCCGATCGACACTATGCTAACAGAATTTACCCTCGCAAACTTCAAGAGTTACAAAACAAGCCGATTACCGCTTGGAGCGCTGACTGTGCTCATCGGGGCCAACGCCGCAGGCAAAAGTAATGCAATTGAAGCTTTGCGGTTTTTGTCATGGTTGGCACAAGGTCAAAAACTCACCACTATTCAATATGCGGTCAATAATGCCGATCGCATTATACGCGGTCGAGTCGATGATTTATCTTATCAAGGAGAGTCAAATTTTACCATCGGTTGCCATTTAGACTCAACAAAATGGAACCAACTTGATATAACCCTCAATGTGCGTGAGGGAGAACTGCATATTAGTAGTGAGCGGATTGTTGGCTCGACAACTGAAACAAGTCAAATACCTCTATATGAGCTAAATAAACCATCTCAAGGAATAGGGACGGATGTTGATGTTTCCTATAACAACTTTACCCAAGGAAAAAATAAGCCACGAGTAATTTGCAGCGATCAAATGGCTATCTTTGTTCAATTAGACACACCTGCTCGTTTTGATGCAAAAAACCATAAATCCCAAAAAGTCATTCCTGAAACAGTCCGCGAATATCAAAGAGTATTACAAAACATCCTATTTCTAGATCCCGTTCCCGCCAAAATGCGCGAGTACAGTTTCAAATCGGATAAACGCTTACAAGAGGATGGCACTAATCTTTCCAGTGTTTTGTTTCGCCTATGGGACAAGAAACCAGACAATCAAAAAACCATTTTAAACTTGATTCAGAGCTTACCAGAACAGGCTATAGACAAGCTAGATTTCATTTCTGGTCCGCGAGATGAAGTGATGGTGCGGCTAGCAGAAACCTTTGGTAACAAACCGCGCTATTGCGAGGCTGCTTTGTTATCAGATGGCACTTTGCGGGTGTTAGCAATTACAGCAGCCATGCTATCAGCAACTGAAGGTAGTTTAGTAGTCATCGAAGAAATCGATAATGGGGTTCATCCCAACCGCGCCAAACATCTACTAACCTGCATTCGAGATATTGCCGAGCGTCGTAATTTGCGGGTGCTGCTTTCTACTCATAACCCCGCTCTCATGGATGCCTTACCTGACGCGGCCCTCGGTGATGTAGTGTTTTGTTACCGAGATCCACAAGCAGGGGATAGCCGCCTTATACGACTCGGAGATATGTATGACTATCCTAGCCTGATATCGCAAGGCCCTCTTGGTCAATTGGTAACTGCTGGAGTAGTCGATCGGTTTGTCAAGTCGCCGCACACGCCTGATGAGAGAAAACAGCAAGCAATGGCATGGCTATCTCGTTTGCAGGAGTACGGGGAATGAGTAGTATTTGCCTAATCGATACTAGCATTTTCCTCAACTTTCTTAATGTTCCCAACTGCAATCAGGATAGGGCATTAGTCCTAGAAGATTTTAAGATTTATGCTGAATCTGGTTGTACTTTTTTGTTACCGATGGCAACCATAGTAGAAACAGGCAACCACATTGCCCAGAATGGCGACGGTACAATGCGAAGGAAAACAGCCATGCGTTTTGTTAAAGAAGTTAAAGCTGCATTTAAGGGTGAAGCTCCTTGGTCACTTACTCAATTCCCAAATACAGAACAAATACTACTGTGGATTGACAATTTTCCTGATTTAGCTGGCAGAAACAAAGCACCTGATAAGTATGAAGGAACTAGCTTCGGCGATCTCAGTATCATTGAAGAATTTAATAAGTCATGTCAGCGTTTCCCCATGAGTGAAGTGTTTATTTGGTCACTGGACAGTGATTTAAACAGCTATCACCAAAACGCAAAATACCGATCCTAGTCCTGAACGCATAAATAGGCGATCGCGAAGGGAAAAGCCATTCTCTCTATCTCTATCTCTTCTCTTTCTCTGCGCCCTCTGCGCCCTCTGCGGTTAATAAAAAAAACATAATTCACAAATAAAGAGAATTGATACAGCCGTTTTCAATTTGATACCAGAGGGGGCAACATTGCCAGAATTGCGATATTGAAAGCAGGAAATTCCAGCGGTGAAATGCTCGCGCTTTCTCCCAGAATAACCTCGCTTTGATACCCATCTTCCGCAGGTTCTCGAAAAACGTGCAGTTGTCGATCGCCCACATTTAGCACCCAATAATCGGCAATTCCCGATCGCGCGTAAGCTTTGGCTTTAATTTCGCGATCGAAAGTTAAGCTGCTGTCTGCCACTTCGATAATGAGATATACCTCTGAGGGAGTCGGATGGTGAGTCGCATAGTCAAAAGGATCGATTCTGACTACCGCGATATCCGGTTCGGGTTCAGAATTGTCATCAAGGGCGATCGGATCTTGCATACGTACCCAGGCAAGATTTCTAAAAAGGTATTGCAGCAATCTATCTGTACGCCCTAAAGCGGAGGTGTGAGCAGTTCCTTTTGCACTCATTTTGATGATATTTCCTGAAAGTAATTCGACTCGTTCCTCTGGGTGAAAAAATCCCATCTCTCCTAGTTTGTGATACTCTTTAACTGTCCATTTACGGAGCGTGAAAGGGGCTTCTATTGTTAGCATATCTCGATTAATAAATTTAGAATTTGATGTGGGATGATTTTATTTTAGCTTATGCTATTAACTGGTTCCCAGGCTCTGCCTGGAAACCGATATCTAGAGGCTCTGCCTCGCAAGCTTTTAGGGAAATTGGAGGCAGAGCCTCCGGATCTGCGTTACCAGGCAGAGCCTGGTAACGAGTAAAGCAGTTAAGATGCTCCGAGATTGATTTTGGTGACTTCACCGGCGACAACATTAACTGTTTGTTGAATTTGACTACCGTCAACTTTCAACTGATAAGTTCCCGGAGAAAGCTCGATCGCCCCAAACCATCCTTTACCATCGGCGCGCAGTTGACGCACCTTGCCAGCAGCATCGATCGACTGCAATGTCAAGCTCGCACCGTCGCAAGTTTGAGCGCACCGCTGCAAATTTCCGGCGATCGCACCTGTAGTCGGCCGCGACTTCCAAGGCATATCGGGAACCGCTGCGGTTGTCGCCCACACAGGCTGAGTTTGAACGGTTTTGCCCGTGGCAGCGTCAACGTATTGACTCGGCTGCGACAGCGCAGTGTAAAACAAATCGTTGCTTTGGGGAACGTATTTCCAAGGCTGGCGGGGCAAATCACCGCTACCGCCCGATCGCAGTTCCACATTCGTGTACACGTTGCTGCTAGCGTAGGAATACAGCACCGTACCTGCGACGTGATTTCCTTTCGCAGAAGGCTGTTCGGCGCGACGAATCTGGCCTAGAGTGTCTTCGATGTAGTTGAGGTAATTGCCGGGGCCGATCGCAATTTGGCGGTTGTACTGGTGGTCTTTGGCGTACTCGATCCAGTTGTCGTAAGCGAGTTTTTGCGATCGTTTGTACTCGCGCTGGTAAGTCATCGGCATCGCCATGTCTACGATCCCTTCTTCCAGCCAAGCGCGCCAATCTTGCAATACTTCTTTGTAAGGCTGCGTTTGATACCACCCTGCATCGTTTGTGGGGCCGTCTCCCCAGGCGATCGTGGCGGCGGTAATTTTAACGCGCGGTTTAATCGCAAGGCTTTCTACATAAAGCTTTCGCACTAAATTTGTTACCTGGTCGCGCCGCCACTGCATCCACGCGGGATCGGTGGGTGCGGGTTTGCCCGATCGACCTGTTTGCTGATTGAAACGGGCGATCGCAGTCGGATTGTAGCCCCAAGTCGGCCCGCCGTAGCGCACATAATCCAACTGTACGCCGTCCACATCGTAGCGCTTGATCAAGTCCAAATAGACGGAAACAGTATAATCTACGGCGTCTGGATGGCCGGGATCGAGGAAACCGGGTGATTCGCCGCTCGAAGTCAGCATGGCCCAATTGTCGTTTCCGGGGGCAGAAGGCCCGTGTTGTTGCCAAACGTGACCGGCGGGAAGTTTGCTACCGGAAACCACCGGCAGCGTCACCATCCAAGCGTGTACTTCAATGCCTGCGGCGTGGGCTTTGTCAATCAAATCTTGCAGGGGATCGAAACCGGGGGGAACGTTGGGATCGAGGGTGCGGGGTTCGATCGCACTCGTGTAAAAGGCATCGCCACGGCGGCGGACTTGGGCGACGATGGCGTTGGCATTTGCCCGCTGCGCGTCTGCGATCAATTTTGTGACTTCTTGAGGGGTTTTGAAGCCGGGGTTGAAGGCGTCCACCCAGAAGGCGCGAAATTCGGCGGTTTGGGTTGGCGGGGGCATAGTTGCGATCGCGCGGTTTGGGAACCAGTTTGATAACCAACCAGGAGTCAGCAGAAAACTAATTGTTAAGCCAATCAGGAACAAGCTTGACAAAAAGAATGTTTTGGGTTTAGGCATCAGAAATGTGTGAGAGAGCGTTTAACAGTCCTTTACGGACTTTTGGTTTGAGCGTCCGCTTGACATTTTCGCACAATGGTAAATTAAGTGGGCAGATCGGTAAATAGTTGAGTAATACCGCTGGGAGAGTCGAGAATGAGATTAAAATTGACCTCGGCAAAATGGGCGATATTTTCCGATTTTTCAATATAGCGGTTGAGCCCGTAAATTGAATCCGCTACACCACTTAACATAGTTTTACAGGCTAAATAGGGTTTTAATGATTTTCATTTTGGCTGTATCAAGGCCGGGTTCAAGTTTGGCAATTGGAGTTAGGCTTTTCCACTTGCCTTTATTCGCGGTGAAGATAGCATCGGCTGTTTTTTCAGGATCGATAGTTTCAAAGCCTCCTATTTTATTAGTGTATAAGTAATTGAGACGATCGAAAATTTCATCTCTTGATGCACGTTTCACGCTGACTGCTTGAGGAGGAGGAGGCGGCGGCGGTGGCGGTGATATAGAAAATACTTTAGCAATACAACCTAATCTCGCCTTAGTCAAATTACAACTTTTTAGCTTAGTCAAAGGGCTAAAATCTGACCATTGATCCCGGTTAGATTCTAAAATTTTATTGGCAGCTTCAACTGGTTTTACATTGTTCCAATTATGCTCTTTAACTAAGTATTCAAGTGCAGCTATAATAGTATCTTTTGATGCTGTACTCAGATTGACTGTGGGATTTGCTTCTCGCGCTAGAATCTTCGCTTGTTCAATATTTGATGGTTTTGGGTCAATGACAATACACCATACTAAATCTAATTTGGCTTGTTGAGCTACAGCATAGACAAAGTGATTGCTCACAACTTGATACTGATAGTCGCCTGTTTCTTTAACGATAATCGGAATCCAATTGCGATTACCTGCTTGCAAGACGGCTTCGGCGGCTCCGGCAATGATAAACTCTGACTCAGAGCAGGGTTCTGCTGACTCAATTTTAGATAACTTCAAGTGCATTAACTTACCGATGTTCTCAGAATTACTCATACAAAAAATACTCCTTCGCTAATTTTAAGTAATATTCAGCGGCTTTTTTGTGTTGAAAAACCGCTGGCTTTCGAGAAAAAGCTGCACTTGAAACCACTTCATATTCGGGAACATTGAATATACTTGTGTCAATCACCGTTTTTGTAGATTTAGGCCAATAATAGGGTAACAAATTAGAATCGAGAATATAACTCTCTCCTTTCTTAAGTGTAAGAATTGCTTTAATTTCTGCATTTGCTCTTTTGATTGAAGCCTCTGTTTCTTTATGTTTATTGAAAAATATCGGCAAGGCAATAGGGCCACCGTCCTGCCTAAGCTTCTTAACTTCAGGTAAGAATCCTTTAATCACTTTAGCAGCATTCTTTAAAGATGAAAAATTATTGTGTTCTGTTGGCATGAGGATTACATCGGAAGCTACCACACAGCTTTTACTAAAAAAAGTCCAGTTCGTAGGTGCATCAATTAAGATGTAATCATAATTACCAACAAAAATCTCAAGCAAATCTCGCAGCCTTGCTGAACCTTTCTCAATTTGTGCTTCATACTCATAACTCATGAACTTCGATAATCCTGAATCAGATGGGATGACATCAAATACCTTAACTAATTGACCCGCTTTATTCTTCAGATTAAATGCTTGAATAGTGTCTTTAACATCCAATGTTCCCTCCCTCAAGCAATCCGATAATTTTACTTTTCCCTCCTGTAAGCCTAATGAATCTGTTAAATCTCCTTGTTGTGGATCGAAGTCAACAACAAGCACTTTTTTCGGCTGTTGTCGAAGAATCGCAGCCAAGTTTATTGTCGTTGTAGTTTTTCCCACGCCTCCTTTATCATTATAAATGCAAATTGTTAAAGCTTTGGGTGGGTTTTCCAGCAAGTTCTTAATTTTAGTAATAATCTCAATGATATTATCTTTGGTTATCCTCATGCAGTCAGTAGCAGGCAATACGATTTTACCATGTTTGCGGAATAGCTGGATATCTGTTGAGTTAGTGATAATACCCCATTGAGATGTTTGGCACTTAGGAGCAAGAAGATAACCTGTTATCTGTTCTTTAGCTTTTTTGTACATGGGAGTACCTTCTGCTAAGTTAATGATTGCCTTTCCTGATACTCTCCCTTTAACTTCAATGATTAAGTATGGGTTACTCTTAGCAACTGAAAATTTATCCTCATCGTGATTCTTGCGAGCAGCAAAATCAGCAGGACCCTTCCCTGTTTTAAACTGTTGTACCCACTCATCAGATGTGAATCCAAGTGCATTTAGAAGGCGTTTGACAAATCGATCTTCGACTTCTGGCTCTTCTGCATTCTCTGAAATACTATCTAAAACTTCATTCCAGTTGATAGTTGTCATAACTTAGGCCTAGATACTTAAGTAAAATCATAACGCTTAGTTTCAGTTTGTGTCATCGTTAGCTACCTCCCGATCTAGCTATATGAACAGTAAACATACTTTTGGATAAGTTATATATTTTATAGTCTGCTTGACATTTTTGCACATCGGTGGCATTTTGGGCGAAAATACACTGAACTCGAAATCGCACTTTTTGAACAAATGAGACTACCGCACTTTCAAACGCTAGCTTTTCCGGGTAACAGCTACTCAACTGCAAGCAATTTACTCTATCGAGTAGATTTATACAGGCTTAAATCTCAAATTTAAAAGCAGACGAGCTAATTTTCGGGATACTTTCTTGAACTGTGAAGGATACGGAGAATTTCTACGTTTTCTTCTTTTACTCGATAGATGATCAGATAAGATGTATTGGAAATGACAAGTTCTCTAGTAGCTTCTACGCGACCAACTCGACCCATAAAAGGAAATTCTGCGAGTTGACCTACAGCACTCTGAATCCTTAAAATTAATTGCCTTGCTGCCTCTGGATCGTCTTTAACAATATATGCGTGAGCCTGTTCTAGATTTCGCAAAGCTTGTCGCAGCCACTTAATTTTCATTAGTCAATTTGACAAAAACTGCTTGGACTTCATCATCGCTGGCAAAGTCTCCAGCTTCGGCCTCGGCAACGCCTTTATTAATCTCATCAAGCAGCCATTGATAATTTTCTAGGTAAGAAGCGATCGCTTCGTTCAAAACATAAGTTAAATCGCGATCGGTGACAGTAGCGATCGCCTTCAGCGCCTCTTTTTTTTCGCTATCAAGGAGAAATGTAAAATTTTCTTGACTCATGGCTGCCCTTTGCTGTTATGGGAAGAGAGTAAACTGGTACTATGATAGCCTATAGATTCCTATTTTGGGCGAAAATAAACTGAACTCGAAATCGCACTTTTTGAACAAATGATAGTACCGCACTTTCAAACCCTAGCCCTTCCGGGTAACAGCTACTCAACTGCAAGCAATTTACTCGATCGAGTAGATGGCTGGCGCCAAGAAGCAACCCGAAAGTTGCAGCAAAGCCAGAGAGGAGAAAAGGGACAATTTTTAACACCTTCGTCCGTGGCAAGTTTGATGGCGGGAATGTTTGAATTTAACTGTCCCGATATATCGCTTTTAGATGCCGGTGCAGGAATTGGTTCCCTGTTAGCAGCAGTTGTTTGCGAACTTTGCCAGCGCCCAAACAAACCGCACAGCCTGCAGGTTACAGCTTATGAAATTGACCTTATTTTGATAGAATACCTCAAGCAAACTTTAGAATTATGCAGTATAGAATGTCAGCGTTTTGGGATATCTTTTACCTGTGAGGTTCGCGAAATTGATTTTATTCAAGACAGCGCTGATATGTTGCAGCCCAATCTATTTACACAACCAGTAAAACGGGAATTCACCCATGCAATTATCAATCCTCCCTATGCCAAGATAGACGCTAAATCCCAAGCCCGAACCTTGCTGCGTTCTATAGGACTAGAAACCAGCAATCTCTACGCTGGCTTCACAGTGGCTGCTGCTCACCTGCTCAAACCAAACGGTGAATTAGTGTCGATTACTCCCCGCAGCTTTTGCAACGGTTTGTACTTTCGAGATTTCCGCAAAGTATTCCTTCAAATGATGGCTTTACGCCAAGTACATATCTTTGAATCCCGACAGTTGCCATTTCGCGATGATGCGGTGCTGCAAGAAACTATTATTGTGCGCGCCACCAAACAAATAGAACAGCCAGATACTGTACTAATTACCTCAAGCAGCAGCGTGGGCGACGACCTGGTTTTGTCTCACCAACTGCCCTATACCGCCCTAATTAATCCCAAAGATTCCGAGCAATTTATTCGGATTTTACCGGATTCTGTCAGCCAGAAAGTAGTCGCTCAAATGGCTCAATTTACTTGCACCCTAGAGGAATTAGGCTTAACAGTTTCTACCGGAAAAGTTGTAGATTTTCGTGTTCGGTCTGACTTGCGGCTAAAACCTGAAAACGGTACAGTTCCGCTGATTTATCCCGCACATTTCTCGGCTGGCGGTGTTGAATATCCCACAGCCACGAGAAAGCATCAAGCTTTAGCTGTCACGGAAAAAACTGCTGCACTCCTCGTACCTAACGAACATTATGTTTTGAGCAAGCGCTTCTCCTCAAAGGAAGAGAAAAAGCGAATTGTTGCAGTTGTTTGGGATGCCAATAAAATTAATAGTTCTAGCGTGGGTTTTGAGAACCATTTGAATTACTTTCACCAACAGGGACGCGGATTAGACCTCACCCTGGCGCGGGGATTGGCCGTTTATCTAAATTCGAGTTTGGTAGATGCGTTTTTCCGACTGTTCAACGGACACACTCAAGTTAATGCTACGGATTTACGCAATTTGAAGTATCCTAATCTAGAGCAATTACTTTTACTTGGCGCTCAAATAGGAGAAATATTTCCTACACAGCGGGAGATTGATCAACTTGTCGAGAGACAACTGCTGAAGGCAACAAATCCGTTAGAAAATAGCCCAATGACAATCAAGAACCGTATTGATGAATCTCTAGAAATACTTGCAGCGCTGGGTTTTCCAAAAGGTCAGGTTAACGAACGTTCCGCCTTAACCCTTCTGGCTTTGCTTGACCTCAAGCCAAAGGATGCTTGGGAATTGGCAAAATCTCCACTTCGGGGAATCACACCAATTATGGAATTTATGGAGCAGGAGTACAGTAAAAAATATGCACCAAATACGCGGGAAACTGTGCGCCGCCAAACGGTGCATCAGTTTCTAGATGCAGGTTTAATTGTTGTTAATCCTGACAGTCCCGAACGTCCGGTGAATAGTCCAAAAACTGCATATCAGATAGAAGAAAGTGCTTTGGAATTGCTGCGAACTTATGAGACTTCTGACTGGGAAAAGAATGTTCGCGCTTACCTCGTTCATTTTAACGGAGAAAAATTATTGCAGGCTAATTCACAAAATAAAAATACTTTTAAGTATGAATGATGCTAAAATGCACTATTTATATGGCTGCCGCTGGCATCGGAATGGCATATACTGTGATGCCAGGGGTTGAATTGACCGGAATTGTCGATCGCACTCAGTAAATCAAATAAGTAACTAGGTAAAATATCTCTCCAATGGAAAAAAAGCATAACGCTGGATTGTGGGTATCAGTATTATACTTCGCTCAAGGTCTCCCTTACACCGTCGTTAATTTAATGTCGGTGATTTTTTTGAAAGGTATGGGAACCGACAACGAAACCATCGGATTGACAAGTCTTTTGCAGTTTCCTTGGGTTTTAAAAGGTTTGTGGGGGCCAGTTGTTGAGTTGCATTCCACCAAACGCAAATGGATTTTAACAACCGAAATCATTTGTGCTTTCCTGTTTGCTTTCCTGGCTTTTGGCGTATTAACGCCGGCATCGATTATTATATCGCTTGTTATCTTTACGGCGATCGCCTTTGTGTCAGCTACTCACGACATCGCCATTGACGGATTTTATCTAAACACTCTCAATAAAGACCAGCAAGCCTTGTTTGTCGGGGTTCGCAACACGGCTTATAGAGGTGCTGTCATTGCCGGTAGCGGTGTATTGGTTTTCTTAGCCGGGAAACTGGCAGAACAGCATTTAGTCACCGGAAATACAGGCGACACCAAAACATATCAAAACATTCCACTGTCACTTTTCGGTTCGGATTTTAGCGTGTCTGCGCTTAACTACGGATGGGCGACAGCCTTTGGTATTTGTGCGATTATGTTTGTGCTGATATATCTCTTTCAGCGGTGGTATCTTCCCTATCCTCGAAATTACGATATAGAATCCGAGGCACCCCAACAAACAACAAGCTTTATCGAAGCATTTAAAACTTATTTTCAGCAAGATAAAATTGGTTGGATTGTGACTTATGTCTTGATTTTTAGGTTAGGCGATGCCTTGACGTTTAAAATGGCTCCGCCATTTTTAATGGATAAAGTGGAGAAAGGAGGATTAGGAGTTTCTACATCGGACATGGGTCTGTTATCGGGTACGATCGGGGTAATGTTTCTGTTAATAGGAGGGTTGCTGGGCGGCTATTTGATTGCTAAACAAGGATTGAAAAAATGGATGTGGCCGACGGCAATTCTGCAAAATTCAACTAACGTGCTGTATTGGCTGTTGGCAATCCATCAACCGGGGATTGAATGGGCTTATGCTGTAAACTCGATCGAGCAATTTACTTACGGACTTGGCGTAGCTGCCTATACAGTGTTCTTGATGCGGACTGTCCGCCCTGAATACGAAGCATCTCACTATGCAATTACAACGGCTTTTATGGCCGCAGGAGTGATGATTCCGGGCGTTTATAGCGGCTACTTGCAGGAGAATCTCGGCTATCAAAATTATTTTTTGATGAGCGCGCTGGCTGTGATTCCCGGTATGATGACGATTTTCTTTTTGCCACTAGAAGATGAGAAAAAATTAGCATCCATGCCCAGGCCGGGACTGGACGATTTCGATTAATTAAATTGTATCTGTTGACGTTCCTAGGTGGCGCCACAAAATAGAGGACACAACAATGTTGTGTCCCTACCCCATATCTGTATTGCTAACTAAATCGACCTAAAATCGCTAGCTGTAAGCGGAGTATTTAGTGTGCCGAAGAAACTGGCAAGAACTTCACCTGTGCTGACAACCTCGATCCCCGTTGAAAGCTCCGTTTCAGTAATTCTCAGTTGGTTAAAGCTCAAACCTTTGGTCAAACCGATTAAATCTTCACCCTGTTTAAAGTCAATAAGTGTGTCTGTACCAGCCCCAATTCCCAACACAAACAAGTCGCGTCCAGCGCCGCCAATCAAGAGGTCAGCACCTACTCCGCCAATGAGCGTATCGTCTCCTTCTCCCCCGTTCAAATTGTCATCTCGTTTGCCGCCGAATAACTGGTCGTTGCCGGCGACACCGCTGATAATATCGTTACCTCCATTGCCTATGAGGGTGTCGTTTCCCCCATTGCCCGTCATAATATCGTCCCCTGCCAAACCGGATGCTATATTGTTGGCATCGTCGCCGACTAAACTATTAATTTGGGATAGATCGAGAGCAGTTTGCATTGCCCTAAAACTTCCAAAAAAGCCTTTTCCGGGAGTGGTTCTCAATTGCTCTACTGTGCTGCGCGATTGCAGCGCATCTCCAAATTCTGGTAATGCAAAGTCTAAGCCAGCTAACAGTTCTAAATAATCTGAATCTGTAAAAGTGAAATCAGGGCGGTTCAACTGGTCTACAGAGATTTCTGCCTGAGTCAAGCCGGGAGGTGGAGAAGTTAACAAACCGCTTTGGCCGTGCTTGTCCAAGACAAGTAGTGGGTTGATAATCGGGTTAGTAAATGTTTGAAGAACTACTTTTCCGGGGAGAAAAGCTTCTCCTCCCAAACTCACAAAATCGCCGCTAACTATGTAGTGAGTTACATTTTTTCCCGCACCGGCTTTCTGCTTAAATGAATTGACTGTACTTTGAGCAACTCCCGGGGAATTGAAGGTGACAATATCTCCGATCGCAGATGTGAATTCTGTTGCGGCTAACTGCGTTAAAGCACCGCCCAAGCTGTGTCCGAGAACGTCTGGGGGCAAGCGACGAGGGTTTTTTGCTGTGTCTTGACCGATTTGTGTCAGCCAATTTCCTAATGCCTGTTTGTTGGCTTCAAATTGGTTGAAACCGACGCCGCGCTTGTCTGCGTTGGCAAGATCGTCTGTGGGCGAGTCGGTGCCGCGAAATACCAAAACTGGCGGTTTGTCTGGGGTGGTGGAAATTAAGCCGATCGCGTGAAATCCAGTTCCGGGATCGTCAAAGGTGCGATCGATTTGGTAGCCAGCAGCGGTCAAACCCGTTTGAACTAAAGTTTGAGACTGGGGGTTGTTATCTATGTAAGCAAGTTGCTTGGCTATAGTTTCGTAAGCGGCGGGAGAGGAGGGCATATTTTTTTATTTCCTGTCGTTAGATTGGGAATTAGTGTTTAAGCTACTTAATTAATTTTACTGTAAACTCCGGTTATTAACCATATTAATTGGTCATATTTCGTTGCTTTGTAGGGGCAGATTTAGCAGACATTTTTTGTGGGTAAAAACAATTTTGCTACAAAACCCACCCCGGTTTCGCGCCACTAAAACTACAATTTTTTATCGCCCCCAAGCTATACAAAATCTACCCGCGTAAGATCGCTGGCAACTACGCCTCTGAGAGTAGCAAGAATTTCCCCAGTAACCGGGATAGTAATTAAAGCTCCGTCACCCCCTTGGGTTACTCTAATTTGAGGAAAAGTTAGACCCCGCGACAGTGTAATTAAATCTTCACTATCTTGAAAATCGACAATCACATCGGCTCCGCCGCCGGATTCCAATACAAAGCGATCGCGCCCCGCACCACCAATTAAAAAATCGTTGCCAAACTCGCCGGAAACCAAATCGTTTCCGTCGCCACCCTCCAAATAATCGTTATCTCTGCCGCCGTACAAGAAATCGTCGCCATCACCACCGGTGATGCTGTCATTACCTCGATTGCCTCTGAGAGTATCGTTACCGCCGTTGCCGATAACTGTATCCTCTCCAGGGCCCCCCGTAGCAGTATTGTTGCGAGCGTCGCCTGATAAATAATTCGGTTGTAAGGGAGCTAAACCGTATTGCATTTGTCTGATTAACTGCACAAAAGAAAATTCTGGTGCTGTTCTCACACTCTCTGCACCGCCTCTGCTTCTGATGGCTACTGACACATTGGGTAAGGCCAAATTCATCGCAGCGATAAACTCGTTAAAATCTGAATCGTTGTTATAAGTAAATTCGGGACTGTTTAATTGTTCTACGGAAATTTGCCTCTGCAAAAAACCCACGGGCGGAGTAGTTAACAAATTTTCAGTTCGATGTTTTGCCAAAACAGTTAAGGGATTAATACTCGGGTCTGTAAAGCTTTGGATAAATACTTTACCCGGAATAAATGCTTCGCCAAACAAGCTGACTACATCTCCGCTGACAATGTAGTGAGTGACATTTTTGTTGCCTGCCCTACTGAGATTTCTCCGAAAAGTGTTGAATGTACTCGCTGATACTCCCGGAGAGTTGAAAGTAAAGATATCGCCGGTCAGAGATGTGTATTCGGTTGCTACAATTTGAGCGACGGCTCCGCCCCAACTGTGTCCGATGACATCGGGCAATAATTTGTTGGGGTTTTTACCAGTATTTTGACCGATTTCTGTGAGCCAATTTTGGATATTATCTTTGTTCTTTTCAAATTCCGGTACACCAATGTCCCGCGAGTCGGAAAAGATAGCGTCGCCGTCGATGAAGTCTGTACCTTTTAATACGAGGGCGGGCGGGTTTTCGGGATTGGATGAACCGAACCCGATCGCATAAAACCCGGTTTCTTGGTCGTCGAATATGCGATCGATATAGTAGCCATTAGTATCCAGGAAACTCGAAACTTCATTTTGCTCGCTCGGCTTTTTATTCAAAAAAACAATTGATTTAGCCAGAGCTTCATAAACAGCAGGCGAGGCAGCCATAATATTATATTTTGTGTTTGTTGGTATTTGCGATCGCTCTCTTCTTGAGCTAAGTGTCCAATCAACCATTATAGCTGACAAGATTTGTATGGTACACTTGATAATATCAACTCAAGAATAAAGTTTTTGCGGTTATGGGTATCATTCGTCAATACATTGCTCCATTTATAGCGGTATTAGTATTTTTCGCGGCTCTGGTAGCAGTCAGTGCTCGCATCTTTTTGCCTGGTGACATGGCGGCCCCCGCACCGATTGAGGAAGCGATCCCCCAAAAGCAAGCGGCAGTAGTGAACCCAATTTTCTTGGGGCTAAATTATTCAGCTTTCCGTGTCCGCTGATCTGATGTCTGCTCAACTAATACCGGGCTATCGGCTGCGCTCAGGATCGGGACTCGATCGGGCAAAACTGGTAAAGTTTATGCACCGGACTTACCAAGAGCTTTACCCCGATCGGGAATTGGGACATTTGGCTCAAACTGTCGAGCAGTATTTTTCTAACCAGACGCCGGTTTGGTGGGTAGAGTGCCAGAAAAACAGCCAGGAAGAGGCAGAAATTTTGCCGGCGCTTCCCTCGCAGTATCTCAATCCCCAATCTCAAGCCCAAAATCTCCAATCGGTTGTCGGATGTTTGTGGTTGGGAAATGCGATCGACCAAACCACCGGAGAACGCTACGCTCACATTTTTTTGCTGTACGTCGCACCGGAACATCGCCGTTTAGGAGTCGGTGCAGCTTTAGTTATTCATGCTGAAAATTGGGCGCGGGAAAGGGGCGATCGGCAAATTGGTTTGCAAGTATTTCTGAGCAATCAGCCTGCGGTGAATCTCTATCAAAAATTAGGCTATCAAACTCATTCCCTCTCGATGCTCAAATCCCTTTGAAATATAAATTCTACTGGTTTGGAATCAGGGGTAAAGTCCTGATTCATCCAAATTAGGGGGGCTTCAGTCCTCGCTACAAACTTAAGTAACAGCAGAGATATTCCTTTGTAGTAAGGATTTTAGTCCTGATTCATCCAAATTATGACGACTGAAGTCCTCACTACAAACTTAGGTGACAGCAATTATGAGGACTGAAGTCCTCGCTACCAACTTAGGTGACAGCAGAGGAATTTGTTTGTAGTAAGTCATATGTTGCACCATTCTCCATTAGCCTTTTATGAACAGGCTTTTCGGCCTGTTCCACAAGAAAATTTATCTGTTGTGGAACAGGCCGAAAAGCCTGTTGCTGACAATGGTGCAATATCTCAGTAGTAAGGTACTGCGCGTGCACCCTACAATTATTGACTGCTGACTGCTGACTACTGACTGAGTTGCTTAGGAGCATCCTCTGTGCGGTAAAGTTTTTTTATGAACAATAACGACTACTCCAACGCCCTTGATACTGACACGGAACTGGAAAGCCCTTTGGAGCAAATTTATGACTCCGAACCCCCGCTGCCAGATCCCGATGAAATGCTGCCTTTGCTGGAATCCCCGGAACCTCAGCACCGGATGATTGGGGCGCGGGCTTTTTGCGAAGTGCAGGACGATCGAGCAATTTCGCATTTAATTAATTTATTGAGAGACGGTTGCCCCTTGGTGCGGGTGAGCGCGGCTTATGCTTTGGGGCGAAATCCGAGCCCCGATGCTGTGGAACCCCTGATTCTTCAACTTAACTGCGACTGGAACGGTTACGTTCGCAAAGGGGTAGTTTGGGCCTTGGGAAATTGCAGGGATCACCGCGCTTTGCCATCTTTAATTGATGCTCTAAAAACAGATATTTCGGCGGTGCGTTTGTGGGCGGCGAGTTCTCTGGGTCAAATGGCAAAAGTTGGTTACTATGTGGTGATTGCGGCGATTCCACCGTTGATTCAAGCGCTGCGGGGAGATCCTGTATCTGCTGTGCGGAGCAACTGCGCTTGGGCGATCGGGCAACTGGCCCGCGAATTGCCGAATAATATAGTGTACGCTGGGGCGATCGACGGTTTGATTGAAGCTTTAGAAGAAGATGAAGATATGGGCGTGCGGGAAGATGCTAAATCTTCACTTTTGCGAGTTGGCGACCCGCGCGGATTGCAGATAATTGAAGACTTAGAAATGGAAGGACTTTTGTGATTTAAACCCCCCAATTACCAATTACCCACTATTAATTATGCCTTTCATCAGTGCTAAAACAGATTTTGGTTTCAAAAAAATTTTTGGTTCGCCTCAGAGCAAAGACATTTTGATTAGCTTCCTCAATGCGATGCTCTATGACGCGCAGCCAACCATTGAAGACTTAGAAATTATTGACCCTTACGCCGCGCCGAGCGTTACTCGATTAAAAGACACTTACCTGGATGTTAAAGCCAAAATTACAGGCAACAAAACTGTGATTATCGAAATGCAGGTCATAAATGTAGAAGCTTTTACTAAACGGGTAGTGTACAATGCCGCCAAAACCTACGCAACTCAACTCAGACCCAGGGAAGGATACTCTAAATTAAATCCTCTGATTGCTTTAACAATTACAGATTTTATTCTATTTGAAAATACAGAAAAATTTCTCACCCATTTTGTATTTAAAGAACTAGAAGAAAACTTCGAGTATTATAACAGAGAAATCGAATTAGTGTTTGTCGAACTTCCCAAGTTTAACAAAGAACTAGAACAAATCGAAAACCTAATTCAAAGCTGGATTTATTTTATCAAAAATGCTCCCCTATTCGATGAAATTCCTGAAAGGTTCACATCAATTCCCGAAATTCAAACAGCTTTTTCCATCGCCAGCAGAACTAATTTAACCCTTAAGGAATTAGAGGAATTGGAAAAGCGGGAAATGTTTTTTGAAGACCAACGCGGTGCTGTTATTAAGGGGATGCAAGAAGGTCGCCAAGAAGGCATAATTGAGGGGCAAACAGCATTAATCTTGCGTCAAGTCGCGCGGCGCACTGGCGAAATCCCACCAGAAATTAAAACTCGCATCCAGCAGTTATCTCTCGAACAATTAGAGGATTTAGGAGAAATCTTGCTAGATTTTACCAGTCAACAGGATTTGATAGCTTGGCTGGAATCCGTGTCAGCATGAATTTATAAATTTTGCACTTCTGATACTAAATCCGGCTTTAATACCCCCTTTATGATTTAGTCGGCGCAGGGGGACTGTGTTGGGAGCATGTCACTTTTGCAGTGAGCAATTATACTCATGGAGGTTTTACCTGATTACCAATTAAGCCGTTTAAGTA
>NZ_JAUBUJ010000071.1:0-46327 GCF_036705405.1 Microcoleus sp. B13-B6 | reverse complement strand
TACGGATATGGGTTGATTTACATTCTGGGCATTGCATAAATTATTCCTCCTATTCATACTCTAACTCAGCAACGCCGTAAATTGTTAGTTGAATGACGATCCGTCAGAACCAGGAAAAATTAGAGGAGCCAGGATTAGGGGATGCGTAAGTCCTGTATCATTTACACTTCAGTGTATTCTTTGCCTTTTTGAGACTCTAACCAACGTTGATAAGCTTCCTTGTCGCCTCCAAAGGAATCGACAGAAACTTGACGTTCTGGCATGGGTTTGAGGGGAGCATCAATAGGGGAATATTGGCAATAGCAGATTACTACCATATCAAATTCACCGATCGGAATATCGGGAGTATAAGTCTCAACCCGCGCCACTTCCCACTCACCTGTGCGGTAATGAGTGCTGTAACCGTGCCGAGTTGGATCGTGTTCTGCTTCCACACGAACAAATTCTGGGGGGCGATAGCCAACTTCAGGAATTGGGCCATCAGAAGAGTCAAAGTGTTCTGCCAAAATGCGAGTCAATGATTGAGTGTGTTGAAACTTGCGTTTTTCCCAACCAGGTTGGCGCTTGTCTGCTCTAAAGACAATCCATTTACGCATCTTCATCCTCCTTGCTTTCTAGTTCTTTGTACCAGTCGGGAAACTCTGTTTTTCCTTGAAAAACACAATCAACTTTTAGAATAGGGCCGTCAATTTTCTCAATCTCAATCAGCTTCCAACCATACTTTTCTTCCATCTCTTCACAACAATCTGGATCTGCCGCTCCATGTCGAGACTTGTCTTCGTCTGGATCGTAACGCAACCAGTTTGGATTATTTGGCATAATTGTATTGCTCCCTGTGTTGGGTTGACAACATTGGAGAAGTCGTCTGGACTCGGTATTTGCGGTACTGCGTCCGGGCGCGTCTTTGTCAAATTATAGAATAATTCAGGGCTTACGCACTCCGACGCCTAGAAACCGGGTTTTTTACCGAATCTGCCGATCGCAGTGAAGTATTCTCGTAAAAAAACCCGGTTTCTGACCACCCGTGCGTCCTGGACTGAACCCGACAATTGATTGAATTTGCTTGACAAATATCATTTAATATGGTTTCTAGGTTTCAGCGAAAATTTTAAATGGCGAAGGGCGATCGTTTTGCGATCGAACTTGGGCATTCTAGAGATTAGGTGCTTTGTGAGTGCCTGGAAAACAGCGACGCCAAGAGTTAGCAATGGAAAGTACACAGAAAAAATCTAGTGATAGTCGGGTTCGTAAGGGCGATCGAATTAAGCAGATTTTTGCGTTAGTATCAATGGTTTCGTTTGGTGGTTCTGCGATTTTTGGTATTTTTAGTCTGTTCAGCAGCGGTTTGAGTAGCCAGCATCAACAAAAACCGACGCCTGTGGCTGTTTCTCAGGAATCTTTGCTGGCGGCGCAGGAACGGGGGTATGAGACGGTTTTGCAGCGGGAACCGCAGAATCAGACTGCTCTGGAGGGGTTGGCAAATGTGCGGTTGCAGATGAATAATAAGGTGGGGGCGATCGAGCCTTTGGAGAAGTTGGTGAAGTTGAATCCAGATCGGGCTGATTATAAGGTATTGTTGGGGCAGGCGAAGGGGAAGAAGTAGCGGAAAGGGCGATTCCCACAAAAAGTTAACACTTAGAAAATTCTGAGTAAAAGAGAAATAAATGGTTATAAGTCAACATATACTTTTGTATTCAGATGATCCAGGAATAGGGGGAAGTGCACGATACGATCACTCAATTCTATGTGGTTTAGCAACGTCAGGATACCAAGTCTCTTATGTAAACTCCGAGACATCCAGCCCAATGATAACTTGCCAAAAAAAGCTGGGGATTCAACATTGGTGGCTGGATTTCAATACAGTTAATGAGTTTGGACGTACCTTGACCAATCCATCCGATGCTCAAAGAATTATATCTAGTGCTAAACCAGATCTAATTGTCTTTAGTGATGCCTGTCCCCTCTCTAATTTTGCAGCTAAGCAGGTAGCTATTCAACTTAGAATTCCCTACATTACTGTTGTAGGTTTTGCAGCTCCCTATCTAGCCGAGCGATTTACTGACTACTTAGAAGAATTGGCACATCATTATGAGCAAGCTAAATTTGTTTTGGCAATCGCCCGCGAAACTTTGAATTTACTGCATGAACTATTTAGGCTTCCTAAAGATAAGGGAGAAGTTATTTACTGGGGACGACCTAGTGAGTATTTTGAAACTCCCAAGGCAGCAACTCGACAACGCCTACGCCAAGAATTTGATATTCCTTTAAATGCTGTGGTTTGTTTTACGGCTGCTCGCTTAGATCCCAGGAAAGGATTTGAATATCAGATAGAAGCCATTAAACAGCTTCATCAAAGCTCAGTATGGTCTAACCTTTACTTTGTTTGGGCTGGTTTTGGAGATTTAGAAACTCCATTCAGGGAGACAGTAAAGCAACTAGGAGTAGACACGCAAGTTAAAATATTAGGACAGCGATGGGATATTTCAGACTGGATGGATGCGGCTGATATTTTTATTTTGCCTTCCGTATTAGAATCATTAGGGCTAGCTATTATAGAGGCGATGGCAAAAGGGCTGCCCGTAATAGCTTCAGCAGTTGGTGGAATTCCCGAAGTTTTGGGCGATACTGGCAAACTACTTCCCGATCCAAAAATAGATTCGCAGGGCACAGTTAGAGATTTAGTTAAAACAGTTAGTGCTTGGTGCGCGAATTCAAAATTACGTCGGTCAATAGGTCAGTCGTGCAAAAAGCGAGCAGAAAAGATGTTTAGGGAAGAACAAATGGTCACAAATACTATTGAAGTAATAGAACGTGCTTTATTACCATTCAGAGATTATGTTTCACCAGGTCTATCAATAATTCTGCCGGATAAATGCTTTCCAAACATGATCGTAGCAGACCCAAAAACTTGTCCTTGGCCCTACCAGCGTCAGGGTATTCCTCACAACTGGTATGTGGACAGGCGCTTTCCAGATGTAGGATTTCAGAATAGAGATGAAGCCCATATTCTTTACAATACAGCTTTGAAATTTAAGGGAAAAAGAGCTCTAGAAATAGGGTGCTTTATGGGTTGGTCAACTTGTCATTTAGCACTGGGAGGAGTTGAGCTAGATGTTATCGATCCTTTGTTGGGAAGAGCAGATTTTTATGAAAGTGTAAGCAATTCGCTTCAATGCGCTGGCGTACTGAACTCAGTTAATCTAATAGCTGGCTTTAGTCCACAGAAAGTAGAAGAATTAACAACTCAATTACAACGTCGTTGGTCATTAATTTTTATTGATGGAGAACACGCTGCTCCCGGTCCCCTCCAAGATGCTATTGTTGCTAATAAAGTTGCAGAAGCAGACGCTATAGTTTTATTTCACGATTTACCATCTCCTGATGTCGCCCAAGGCTTAGATTACCTAAGACAAAATGGATGGAATACAAGGGTTTATCAAACAATGCAAATCATGGGTGTGGCTTGGCGAGGGAATGTAGAGCCTGTTAAACATCTGCCAGATCCCAAAGTTAAATGGCTCTTGCCAGAGCACATAAAACATTATTCTGTCAGCGGTATATCGCCTCAGTTTCTTACTGATCTATCTAGCTATGTTGAGCAATACCAGAAAGATTCCTCCGAACAATCTGTATTAACGGCTCTGTGTCAAACCAGAAAAAATATCGCTGAACTGTGGCTTAATACAGCAGATGTTCTGCTTGAAAGTGTCTACTTGAGCGACATCGGTAAAGGTCATCAACTAATACTAGGTAGTGGAATTTGCAATCAACCTCTAACCACAAGTGAACAGACTTATGTGGGCGAGCTAGTAAGCATAATTTCTTCTAAAGGATTTGACAATCCAAAAGCTATCCAGTGTGTACTAGCTGGAATGCTTTATGTCAATGCTTATCATTTATCCCTCCCACAGGATCTCCCTCGCATCCCTCATTGGCTCCTCAACGACTATCTGAAATTTATACTTAACTGTCAACCCTATTTTCAAGAAATTGGCGAGGCAGATAGTTACTGCAAATATATGCAGGAAATAGTAAATTACTTACACCGATCTATTTTTACGAATCCAAATTCGGATTTTTGGCGTAATGTATGTAGTCAATTTTTACAAATCACATCCTTCATACCTCTTTATTTTAATGAAGTTAATCTTAAAGACCTTTATATTAAACGTTCGGAAATTACAGCATTTGCTCTCAAAGAAGAAGGACAGGAAGTGGACTGGGAATTTGCTGAGCGCTCTTTAACCAGAAAAAAAATTCGGCTGGGTATCCTGGCTTCACATTTCACGCCAGCAGCAGAAACCTTTGCCTCACTGCCTGTGTATGAGTATATCAGTCGAGATTTTGAAGTTATTTTGTATTCCTTAATGAGCAATGGGCATCCCCTAGAGGAATATTGTCAAAGCTGCGCTAATTCGTTTAAGCTGCTGCCGAAAAATTTAAATGAACAGGTCAAATTAATTCGGGAAGACGACCTAGACATATTGTTTATTGCCACAAATGTGACAGCAGTCACTAACCAAATATATTTACTAGCGCTGCACCGAATGGCAAGAATTCAAGTAACCAGTGTTGCCTCAGTAGTAACCACAGGAATACGGAATATAGATTATTATATTTCTGGTAAATTGACCGAATCGTTTGAAGATGCAGAACAGCACTACCAGGAGGAATTATTAAAACTTGATGGTTCTGCACATTGCTTTAGTTATGGAAATGAGCAAAATCTAGCTAGTACAAAAGTAAATCGGGAAAGCCTCGGTATAGCAGAAGACGCAGTAGTTTTTATCTCAGGAGCTAACCTGTTTAAAATTATTCCAGAGTTGCGTAATACTTGGGCCAAAATAGTAGCTGCTGTCCCGAACTCAGTGTTAGTTCTTTATCCGTTTGGGCCAAACTGGTCCAATTATTATCCCAAGCAAGTCTTTATAGAGAGTCTAAATGCAGCCTTTTTACAGCACGGTGCAGATCCAGATAGTTTGCTGATATTAGACCCTACACCTGTACCAAACCGATATGATATCAAAGAATACCTGAAGCTGGCAGATATATATCTTGATTCCCATCCCTTTTCAGGAACAACATCTCTGATTGACCCCTTGGAAGTTGGTCTACCTATAGTAGCAAGACAAGGAGCTTGCTTCCGCTCTGTAATGGGTGCAGCACTTCTACAACAACTAGGCATACCAGATTTAGTTGCCGAAAGTGAAGAGTCTTACCTCCAATTAGCTATCGGCCTCGGAACTCACCCTGAATTTCGGCACCAAAAGAGTGCTCAGGTTAAGCAAAAAATGCAGGGAAATCCGGGATTTCTAGACAGCCGCTCTTACTCCGCTGAAATCGGCAGGCTGTTCCAAGAAATTTTCAGAAAATACCAGTCAAATGCTCTGGCGAAAAGACTCAATTTGAGAGAGATAAATCTGATTATTTTTCCAGATTGGAGTCAGCCAGAAGAATTACTCTTGCCAGGTTTAGCGAGTGCGATCGCAGCGGTCGCAGTTCATCCAGATAAGAGCAAGATAACTCTACTTGTAGACAACAGCAATATTTCTGATGAAGATGCTAATCTAGCTTTATCTAGTGTTGCCATGAATCTTCTTATGGAAGAAGATTTAGACGTTTCTGAGGGTCCTGAAATTGCACTCAGTGGAGAGTTTAGCAAAATCCAGTGGGAAGCTCTAATGCCTCGCCTTCACGCTAGAATCGTCTTGGAAAATGAGAACACAGAGGCGATCGCTCAAGCTAAGGCAGAAAATCTTGCCCTATGGCAAATAGACAGTTTGTAGGCAATGACCATCTGAGAAACTTAGAGAACGAACTCAATACCTACGTTTTTGAAAAATATGGATTATCAAAGATTTTTCGAGCAACTCCCTAGCTTGTATGAAAACTGGGAACAAGGTTTAGCCTTTCCCAAGTCTGATCGGTTTCAGAAAATCCTGAACCAAGTTACAGGTATGACAACAGCAAATGTTATGCAGTTGGTCAATTTTGCTGTGGAATGCCTGGAACCTAATGAGGTTTACTGTGAAGTAGGATGCTTCCAAGGCGCAAGTTTAATTGCAGCCCTTCTGGATCATCCAGAACAGATGGCTTATGCAGTGGATAACTTCTCGGAATTTGATACTTTCGGGGATAGTTTTGAAAAATTGACTGAAAATTTATCAAGTTTCAATTTGTCAGAGCAAGTTTTTCTATGTCCGCAAGAGTTTGAAGAGTTTTTCTCCGAACTGGGTGGACTTGAGACTGAAGATAAAATTGGTTTTTATTTTTATGATGGAGCGCACGATTACCGATCGCATTTAATGGGATTACTTTTGGTAAGACCCTTCTTGGCTGAGCGAGCGCTCATTCTTGTCAGCAATAGCAATTGGTCAGCCCCGCAACAAGCTAACTGGGATTTCTTAGCTGCTCATCCTGAATGCCAGTTACTTTTAGATAAGGCGGACGGCTCTGATAACTATAAAATTTGGAAGGGCGTGCAACTTTTTGTTTGGGATAAGACTAGAAAGCATCAAGAGGAGGGAGAAACTTTCGGAGCGAGACGAAATCAAGCAGTCATTGCATCCTTAGATAAGCTGCAAGAAGAAGAGCGTCAAAAAATTATAGCTACTCTACATAACGAAGCCGTAGAATTGCACTGCTCTGGTGCAATAACACCGGCAAATAAGGGTAAAATTGTCAATCCACAGGATGAAGAATTATTTTTATCTTGGTCGAGCGACAATCTAGAAAAAGCTGAAAAAAAATATCAAGAAGTTTTGCGATGGGAACCAGACAATGCAGATGCTTGGCTCCATTTGGGTACCCTCTATTACATGAAAGAGCAATATCAAGATGCAATATTGTTGCTGCTCAAGTCTATAGAAATTGACCCGCTCAAAGCTATCAGGCATTATAATTTAGGTGTGGTGCTAGAAGCTGTTGGCGATCGCGTGCAAGCTATTCGAGCTTATCAAGAGGCGATCCAGCTACATCCTGAGAATATCCAAGCTTATAACAATTTAGGTAATATCCTTGCGGAAGCGGGTGAAATCGAGCAAGCTGAATCAGTTTATCGTCAGGCGATCAGAGCTAATCCAGAACATTTTGGTGGCTATCTGAATTTGGGTAACATTCTGATGTTGCGACAGCAAATTGATGAGGCGATCGCAGCCTATGAAACAGCCCTTAGACTCAAACCACGCTATCCGGACATTCTCAATAATCTAGGTCTAGCATTTGAAGCTAAAAATGATAAAGCTCAAGCCTATTCCTACTTAGGGTATGCTTCTTATCGACAGAATAAACCTGAAATAGCGATTAGTTACTTTAACAAATTTCTCGAAATTCAAACTGGAGATATAGATTGTTATATTGCCTTGGCTGACTGTTATAAATTAACGAATCAATATGATAAAGCTTTGAAAGTTTATGAAGATAGCACCAGTTTATACCCAAAGGAAGAGAACCTTTACTTTTCATGGATATTAACCTTGCAAAAGGCTGGGCGGACACAGGAAGCGATTGCAGTGGCTAGGAATGCTTCAAAACTTCTGCCAAATGCTTTACAACTAAATCGAGAAGCAGAACTCCTACTGCCGGTTATTTATGATTCCCCAGAAGAAATTAAGTTTTATCGGCAGCGATTCGTTCAGGGGTTGCATAATTTTAGTCAGCAAATCTCCTTGGAAAATGCTGAAAAGAAAAAGAATTCTTTAAAGGGGATCAGTTGCTATCAAAACTTTCTACTTCAATACCAAGGTAGTAACGACTTAGAGTTACAAAAACAGTATGGACAGTTAGTTTATAGAATCATGGCTGCTAACTATCCCCGCTGGGTCTTGCCTCGCCCAATGCCTATTCTCAACCCAAAAGAGAAAATTCGCATTGGTTATGTTTCTCATGGTATGCGGGGCAATGGGGTAGGCAAACTTTTGCTTGGCTGGCTTCGCAACTGCGATCGCCAGCAATTTGAGGTGTATTGCTACCATATCAACCCTGAAGAGGATGCCCTAACTGAAAAATTTCGAGTTTATAGCGATGTTTTTCATGAGATTACAGGCGATCTAGAAGGCGTTTGTAAACAAATTGTCTCAGACCAATTGCACATCCTGGTTTTTGTAGAAATTGGGATGCACCCGCAGATGATACAAATGGCAGGATTGCGACTTGCCCCCATCCAATGTACGAGCTGGTTACATCCTGTTACGTCGGGTATGCCAACGATAGATTACTTCCTATCTAGTGAGGCAATGGAACCAGAGAATGCTGCGGAGCATTACTCTGAACAACTAATCCGCTTGCCTAAGTTAGGAATGTCTTGTACTAAACCAATCATTCCTACACTGACAAAAAAAAGAGCGGATTTTCTACTGCGCGATGACGGAGTAGTGTATCTATCCTGTCAATCTCTGTCTAAGTATCTCCCGCAGTATGATTATATCTACCCAGAAATTGCTCAAAAAGTACCTCAATCTCAGTTCGTCTTCGTAGCTCACGAAAGCCCCCTGATTACTGAGAAATTACAGCAACGTCTTAAACAAGCTTTTGCTAAGTATGGCTTGAAAAATGAAGACTACTGCATCATTTTACCCAGGCAAATTATCATTAATTACTGGCAACTTAATCTGCTTGCGGATATTTTCCTAGACACCTTTAATTGGTCGGGAGGCATTACTACCCTAGAAGCGATCGCTTGTAATTTGCCCATCGTCACCTGTCCAGGCGAATTGATGCGCGGCCGTCAATCCTATGGGATGCTAAAAATACTAGGTCTAACAGATACGATTGCCCAAGATGAGGCAGAGTATATTGACATCGCTATAAAATTGGGATTAGATGCGGAATGGCGACATACTCTCTCCCAGCAGATGAGCGATCGCCATGCTAATCTCTACGAAGACGTAACCTGTGTCAAAGCGCTTGAGCAGTTCTACCGACAGGTTGTGGCAGACAAGCTAACCACTGATGCAAAAACACCGCCACTATTGTCAACAGCTAAGAAAAAAGTTCTCCATGTTGGCTGCGGGCCTTATTCCATATCAGGCTTGCATGACACTTTCCAAACTGATGAATGGCAGGAAGTGCGGCTTGATATTGACCCAAATGTAAAGCCAGATATTATTAGCTCTATTACAGATATGAGTCCGGTGTCCAGCCAGTCGGTTGATGCAATCTGGTCATCCCATAATATTGAGCATATCTATCCACACGAAGTGCCGATCGCCTTAGCTGAATTTTACCGCGTACTGAAGCCCGGTGGATTTGTTTTAATCACCTTGCCAGATATCCAGACAGTAGCAGAGTATGTAGCCCAAGGGAACTTAGAGGAGCCTATCTACCTTTCTCCTGCTGGCCCAATTGCTGCAATTGATATTCTCTATGGTTTGGGTACAGATCTCGCCAAAGGTAAATACTACATGGCACATCGCACGGGTTTCACACAGGAAAGTCTCGCTCAGAAAATGCGGCAAGTTGGTTTCCATCCCGTTGAAGTCCACAGTGAAAACCTCAATCTTTGGGCAACAGCTTATAAGCCTATTGAATGACAAAATATCATTCTGTACTGTTCTTTGATTAAAAAAGATAAGTGGCTTTCTGCTAATAATTTGCTTTAGCAGATCGCTTCCAAGTGTGTTCGTATAATTCTCGCGCGGCTGGGTGCAACAAATCGCAATCTAAAACCCCTTTCAACACTTGCATCAACAGCTCAGAATCTACCTCAGCCGATTCCTTTGACTTCAAAATCTCGATGACACCGAGAGAATATAGCTCTTCTCCTTCATACCTTCCAAGCAAGATAGACAGCTCAATCAAGCGCAATAGGTTGTTAATATTTGTAGGACAAATCTCCCGCAGATGCTGCCGGATTATCCATGTCACTGGATAGTCGCCCAGAGCCTGTCGCCGCTTCGCTTCCACTTCTAGTACCTGCACCAGCTCTGCTGTCCACAAATCAACTTGCTCCCCATCCCCTTCCGTCATCCCTAACAGCCAAGTCGTCTGAGCTTCTGCCTCTTGTCCCTGCAACAGCAATGTCAACCCCAAATGCCAGTGCAGGGACTTATTCTCCGGCTGCGCGTGAATCGCCTGCTCATAGAAGTTTGCAGCCTGACTGTAATCTCCTTGAATCAAACATTCATACGCTTGCTGCTGCAAAGTGGTAGGTTCACTCAAAGCAGTCTTTTGTAAAAACTTGAGTTCTGTTAAATTTTCTATATGTGTAATTAATTCTTTTCGATAACGTTTGAGGGATATTTTCAGTTCTTCTTCTTGCTCTTGGTTGGCACAGTAGCGATTACTGGTTCTCCACCAACCCGATTCCTTGACAAAAGCTATATCTACTTGCCATAATGCTCCATCTAATGGGCGATAGCTAAGGTCAACAATATCATAGATTACAAATCCATGTGATTTCATAAAACTAACGATCTCATGAATTTTTCCAAACAGAGCTGCTTCTACAATCAAATAATCTGTAGCCTCAAGAGTTTGAATAGCCCCTTCTAGCACGTCGAGTTCCCTGCCATCAACATCTATTTTGATTAAGTAAGGGTATTCTAATCGGTGTTCTCTACAGATTTCATCTAGGGTAATAGCTTGTACAGTCCTTAATTCTAATTCTTCAGAATCACTCCCCTCAGAAGAGTCAGAAATTGAAGAGTGTACTAAGTTGAGATTAATTTCGAGCCTAACAAGCCCAGATTTTTTGCTGGCAGCAGCCATGATGTACTCTGCACGCTCAAGAGTTTTACATAGTTGTGCGAGATAAGGTTCGTTCTCTTGGATGGGTTCAATCAGAAAATGGCTTGATTTAGGAAAAACTTCATAAAGTGCAAATGTTCCTAATGCAGCACCCACATCAATAACTGTTTTAGGTTCAAAGCCCAGTTGCTTTACATTGAATAATGACCAAGTCATTGAATCTCTCGGAATAATTATATCGTCGGTCATACCTACTTGAAGCCTCACTATTATTAGAAGTAAAGAATTGAACGGTTAATTACAAGAATCTAAGTATTTTTGCCACATTTGCTCATAAGCTTTCTCCATTTCCCGCGCAAACAGATTCCCATTCCACAGAGGTGCTGTTTGCCGTGACTGTCGTAATTTCCAAGCTATTTGCTGTCGCAGAGAAGAGTCTTTTCCTAAACGAATTCCCCATTCCACATATTCTTCATCTGTCCAAGCAATTCCCTCACTCACACCTGCATTCACCATCATCGTGTAGCTATTGCGACTAGAGAACTGTTGTCCTACGCGGGTTACTATAGGAATGCCCATCCACAGGGTTTCCATTGTGGTTGTAGCTCCGTTATAAGGATAAGTATCGAGTACCACATCAGCAATAGCTAGGTTGGCTCGGTGAATTTCCTCTGAAGATACCAAGGGAAGAAATCGCAAACGCTCCCCAGCCACACCCTCAGATTCTGCAATCTTAATAAAAAAGTTTTGGAGGGCTTCTTGATCCGCTAATCCTTTAACAATGAAGTAGCTATTGGGTACTGCTTGCATAATTTGCATTTGCAGCCGTACCGTATTCGGATTGTATTTATATCCTCTCTGAGCGCTCAGATATATAATAGCATCACTAGGAATATTCAAATTATCCCGACGCAGCGTTGGCACACCTACCTCAAAACCATCTACTGCTATGTAAGTTTGAGGTAAACGCCAGATCTTTTCCGTGTAGTAATCCTGAGCGGATTCTGGTAAAACGTAAGGATCGGCAATGTAGTAATCAATTGCTGGTACTCCTGACGCATCCCAACCAAGCCAGGTGACTTGTACGGGTGCTGGTTTCATTGCCATAATCTCAGAAACATTATTCAGAGTCAGACTATCGAGATCGATCAAAATATCAATCTCATCTTTGTTAATCAGTTCTGCTGTCCCACTACTATCTAAGGGCAATTTATACGCCTTGTCAGATTGACTAATATACCATTCTTGCAAAGGGTCATTTGTCTGTTCCGAACTTAATAAATAAGTATTGATTTCAAAAAACTCGCGGTTATGATACTGAAATAACCACCGGGCTAAATGTCCGACAGAATGCTTGCGGAGACAATAGGAAATATATCCAATCTTTAAGCGTTTCGTAGAACTTTTATTATATTTCGGATTAGAAAAACGTTTTTGGCGATATCGCTCTACTTGATCTTTCGCATAGTTTTCTATATTTTTTTGACAAATTTGACCAATTTGGCTCCTAATTATTCCATTCTCTTCAGGCCGATCCTGAAAGTACGGAAAGAAAAAACAAGAACTAAATAAGCGGATTGTCGCAGTTGAAGTGAGGGAGGAAGGTTGTTCTTCGTGTAAAGCAGCAAGTAGAGATTTATGAGTCTCCATGACCGAACAAAACTCATCCCAATAACCACCCGCGCTCATTAAACCACGCATAATCAGATGATTAGCATAAACTTTATCCGCTAACTTATCTATGACTGAATAACATAACTTGGCAGTTTCAATCCCTTTAGAATATTCACAAATATCTTGATAAAGACAAGAGAGAGTTCGTAATAATTCTGGATTCTTTGGTTCTAAACATAATCCTAGTTCAGTAAAACGTGTCGCTAGAACAAATTGCTTGGCTGAGTAAGCCGTATTGTAGACAAACTCGATCAAATTATCTAAAAAAGGAATGATTTCTTTAATATAAGGGAGACAGGCTTCTGTTAAATTAAAAGAGGATGGGTGAAGAGGAGCCTGTTCTAAAACATTTTTCCAAACTTGCAGTAATAACTCAGAATCGGTGGTGGTTCCAGCTTCTGATTTGAGCAGCTCAATTACACCTAGCTCATTCAATTCATCTCCTGTATATCTGCCCAGTAAGGTGGATAACCCAATTAAATGCAACAGATTGTTAATATAATTAGGGTTAACTTCCCTGATATGCTGCCGGATTACCCAAGCTGATGAATAATCTGCTAGCTCTAATCGCCGTCGCTCAGCTTCAGCTTGTAGCACCTGTACCAAATCCTCTGTCCATTGTTCGATTTCTTCCGAACTACCCTCAGCCATTGCTAACAGCCAAGTTGTTTGAGCTTCTGTTTCTTGTCCCTGCAACAGCAATATCAATCCTAAGTGCCAGTAGTAGGACTTGACACTAGGTTCTACATTAATCCCTGCTTCATAGAGTTTTGCAGCTTGAAGATAATCACCATATCGGAAATATTCAGCAGCTTGCTCCTGCCAATCTGATGCCATAACCGACAAATTCTGATCAACCATAGGGTAAGCCTACATAAAAAAAATCTCTGAGAAATCAACCAGAGTATTACTAAATAAACCAAAGCGGATAGTACGCACGCGACTACCCGCTTCTTGCTTTTTCCTAAGAACTCAGTCGTAACATTTGCACTCAGGAATTATTTGGTAACTAGTGTCATGGCAGTATTACAGTTGACCGTGGCGCCATCAGCAACACCTACTGAAGCCGTACCCGCTGAGACACTTTCGCAAAGAACAGATTGAGTACCTTTTGCTTCTCCCGACGGAACTAAACCTACAGTTCCAGAATATCCCTTAAGAGCAGCAAGTGGGGTTGCAAGAACATGAGCTCCCTCAGCTACGGTAGAGAGTGTGTATGTGTAGTTAGTGGTGGAAGTTTTCAGACCAAGACCCAACGAAGTCATTTTATCGGTAAAAGTGCTAGTTTCTGCATAGACTGCTTGTTGAGCTTTGTTAATTGAACTAGCGTACTGCTTGGCTTCTGACTGCTTCGCTTTGTTTGCTTGGCTGAGGAAGGAAGGCAAAGCGATCGCCGACAAAATACCGATAATGATGATAACAACCAGCAGTTCAATCAGGGTGAAACCTTGATCCTGTCTTCTTTTGTTGAGCTGTTGCAGGAACTTGGCTTTAAATTCAGTCTTCATAAGTCTTTTCTCCGTGAGGGGTGGGATGCTTGATTTCTAACTCTTATATGTAACTTACCCAGTTATCCGCACTTTAATATCACCCCAAACTATTTTTTTTTTCAACTACTGGCTCTAATGCTCCAAAAGCACATACAGAAAGACTTCCAGCCTAATCAACAGTTCCTTGACTTCCTCAAAGGCAGTCTCATCACTAACAGACTCTAGGTTAACACCGATCGGCGAGCGGATTTGGAGCCACTGTTCTACTAGGGACACCACAGACTGTGGCCCATCCCAAAGAGGTAGCAAACAAGCAGCCATTGTACTCTCGATCGCCACCGGCGCTAGAGTTGGCACAATAATATAACGGCTAATCTCAAACGGCGTCTGGCTGTCAATGCAATTACTCAAGTCTTCCCTAATCTGGGAAGTCCTCAGTTGAGGGTGCAGGTGTACCCGTGCTTCCCGCCATTGAGCTTCCGTCCATTCCGCAACTGGCACAAAAGCCTGAGTTCTCGCGGGATTGCCGCACCAGAAATCAAACAAACGGTGCAGGGGATGTAACAAGTCAAATAAATGCAGCCGCTCTTCCAGAGAAGCTTCTGGCAGACTCATCGCCAAAAACGGAGGCAAATCATCTGGATCTTTGAACAAATCCATCAACTCCCAGCGGCGCCAGGCCACCATACTGATAAACTCTAAATCAGCACCTCTCAACATAGCAAACACTTCAGGAATGGTACAACCTTTATCACCCACGAATAAATAGTTAACCATAATCCATCCCTCATCCTGTGCGAAATCGGCATTCCACCCTGCCGCCTTGATCCCTATTTCATCTCTCAAGGCTTCCATTGTTTCCCGGACTATTTCTATCTCCAATTCTCCTGGACATCCATTCATTAATCCCATTGCTTTAAAAGCAGCTTGAGCGCGAAATACTTCGGCTCTACCATTTGAGCTGTGAAGGTTTGTGCGGATGATGCCATCGGTCGCCATAACTGATTTCATCGCTTGCAATCCAGCAACAGGGTCGGGCAAGAGATACAGAACGTCGTCAGCATTGATATAGTCAAACTGTAACCCTAAACTTGGTAACTCTTCTATCTTCAAAGCATAAAACTCTGCATTAGCAACCCCATGATACTGTAAACGTTGCTCAGCTAGTTTCACCGATTGTTCTGATAAATCGATGCCTACTATTTTCGCTCCCGGATTGGCTATAGCTAAAACCAAGGATTTATAACCGGTGCCGCATCCCGCATCTAGGATAACTTTACCTTCGGTATTGATAATTTTTCTATTTCTGAAGTAGTAAGCAGTTACAAGATTATGAAGGTAGAGCAATTCACTCTTGTCTTTTGGAGATTCTTCCAGCGGGGTTCTGGGATAAGGAGTATTGTCAAATTGCTGGCGAATGTTTTCTATTAACTCTAAATTTTGGTGATCCATGTTCAATTACACTCAACGCTGGCAAATTACCTTAGTATCTCAGAAAATCGCCGATCGCCCGCCGGGCCGCAACACATACTTGCCATAATAGTCTGAAACCCCCGCCCTAACCAGAAATTCCCCTCCTAAACTCCCTCATCGCTTCCACACTCGAAGCCATCAGCAAGCAGCGACACAGCAAGTTAATATCTAGATCTGGCAAAACCACACTTGAATAAATTTTTTCATAACCCTCAGAACCCAAGCGATACATAGCCAATACACCATCCTCCCAAAACCAGACTTCAGCAACTCCCAATACTCGATAGCGCTGCAATTTTTTGACATTACCGCTAGTGAAGATAACTTCGATACATAAATCTGGGGGAGAATTTGGGGTTATGCGTCGGACAATAAAGTAAGATTCATCAGCTTGTGCAGACACTACCCCTTCCTTTTCTTGGGTAAAACTTCCCGTAGGTGAAAACTCAATTTCATTTTCGGCGCAGTAGATAGACAGCAGCGTACAAATTGTCCGACTAAAAAATTCGTGTTCTGGGGAAACTGCCAATATTTCTACCTCTCCTTTGTAATAAAACAACCTCGTCCCTGGGGAGTCAGAAAACCCCTGTTCAATTAGCTTGAACTGTTCCCAGCTAATCCCGGACTGAATGAACCGTTGGTCTACTGGCTGTAAGAGTGTCTGTGTCATCATGCGAACCTCAATCAAGTTCTGGGTTTCAAACAACATTCATAAAGCATTAAATACTGTTAACGTTATTTCTGTGATAAGTTTAGATTGCCTTTTTTGCCCAAGGTGCGATCGCTCGATAAGCTGTTCTGCATTTAAATTATTATATGTCAAAAAACAATCCCACTCTTGTTGGGTGGCTTTGAGCAACGCCCGAATATACAATTTAAGTTCGCGACGACAGCTTACCAGACTTTCAAGTCGGCATAATGTCGTCGAGTCTCAGTTGTAAATTGGGAAACAGGTAAGAAGAAATAGTATCTCCCAAGCGATATTGTTGCTGCTGGTATGCACCATTAACTAACTGGCAGACTGTGAAAGTCGGTTGCTTTGGGTTGCCGATAAATTGCCAACCACCTAAGCCCCGAAAGTCCACAATCCAATATTCTGGGATATTCAAGAAAGCGTATTCTTCCACTTTTCTGGCATAATCATCTTGCCAATTAGTGCTGACCACTTCAGCAACAAGCTTCATTGTACTACCGTTACAAATAACTGGTTCTTTTTGCCAAAGGGGTTCTTGACCGAGTTCTGATTTATCTAAAACAACTACGTCAGGACGCAGCGCTGTAGCTTCAGCATAGAGTGGTTTGATTAGACAATTTTTAGGCACCAACCAGTTGAAGTTATCCCGAAAGATTTCGACATAAATTTTACCCGCAATACTCCCGGCAACAGCTTCGTGAGGGCCCGTAGGTGACCTGTCTCTGAGTTCTCCGTCAATTAGTTCATAGCGTGTATTATCCCCATATTGGGCGATAAACTCCTCAAAGCTAAGTAATTTGGCTGTGGTGTAGGTCATAGATCGTGTTTTAACGGGATGTAATTTAATTGTAAGTTTAGTTAAAACTGAGATATTGCACCATTCTCAATTAGCCGTAGGGGCGGGTTCGCCAACAGCCTTAAATCTTGCAAATAGGTTCTATAAACCCGCCCGACCCCACGAAAAATCCTCTTATTGATATTGCTGCAAGATGTCAGTTAAAATCGACTATCTGGCAAAAAAACAAAGGTTTGGTACTTTGCTCTCAATCCTGCCCCTCTGCTAATCTTCTATTACTTCCGGGCTTAGCACAAACTTGCGATAATAGTCTCAATGCCTAATTATACAACCAACTACCACCTCCATGAACACCAACATCAGCCCCATCCTCAAAGTATTCACCCTATCCGCCGCCCTTTCCCTCGCCATCAAGTATGCAGGGCCTAGCTTATCCATACCCTCTACGGACATCAACGCCCTAATCGCCGTCTTTACCCCCAGTATCATCTTAGCTGCTATCCTCGGCTGGCGATCGCGCCAACACACTTAAATCCAGTTAAGCATAGGAAAATAACTGCGATCGCCCTAACCAGAAATTCCCCTCCTAAACTCCCTCATCGCTTCCACACTCGAAGCCATCAGCAAGCAGCGACACAGTAAATTAATATCTAAATCTGGCAAAACAACACTTGAAGAAATTTTTTCATAACCCTCAGAACCCAAGCGATACATAGCCAATACACCATCCTCCCAAAACCAGACTTCAGCAACTCCCAATACTCGATAGCGCTGCAATTTTTTGACAGTACCGCTAGTGAAGATAACCTCTACAGATAAGTCGGGAGGAGTTCCAGTTGACCTACCAATAAGATATGATTCGTCAGCTTGTGCTGAAGCTTCGCCTTCTATTTCTAGAGTCCGGCTTCCTGTAGGTTTAAATTCAATATTTTTGATGTCAAAGTAAAGAGCCAAAAGAATAGTGAGGGTGCGACTAATCGCTTCGTGGTCTTCCGAAACTGCCAAGATTTCTACCTCTCCTCTGTAATAAAACAACCTGATGCCAGGGGACTCAGAAAACCCCTGTTCAATTAGCTTGAACTGTTGCCAGCTAATCCCGGAGTGAATGAACCGTTGGTCTAGTGGCTGTAAAAGTGTCTGTGTCATCATGCGAACCTCAATCAAGTTCTGGGTTTAAAACAACATTCATCGCCTCTTTCCTGTTAAAAACTCTAAGGCGCGATCGCAGCCGCAACACAATACTTGCGATAATAATCTCAATGCCTAATTATACAACCAACTACCACGTCCATGAACACCAACATCAGCCCCATCCTCAAAGTATTCACCCTATCCGCCGCCCTTTCCCTGGCCATCAAGTACGCAGGGCCTAGCTTATCCATCCCTTCTACCGACCTCAACGCCCTAATCGCCGTCTTTACGCCCAGTATCATCCTAGCTGCTATCCTCGGCTGGCGATCGCGCCAACAGCAGCAGTAGAGACGCCATCAAAAAGTGCGCTCTACACTAGGTCTAAAGACTGTGTTTTTACCAAAATCTTAATTCCCCGTACAGCTATCAAACACAACCCAACTTAAGGCACTCACCATGATTCAAATTATACCTGAATTAGTAACATTCGATGAATTCATTGACTGGTATCCTGAAAATTCAGAACACCACTACGAACTACACAATGGAGAAATTGTTGAAATGCCAAAACCAACAGGTAAACATTCTAAAGTGGCAGGTTTTACCGCACTGAAAGTCGGAATTGAAATTGAGCGTCTCAATTTGCCCTACTTCATCCCCAAAGAATCCGTCATCAAACCGATGCGCGAGGAATCGGGATATGAACCAGATATCATTGTACTTAACGAACAAACCATTGCAAACGAGCCGCGATGGGAAAAATCATCAATTATCACAATGGGTTCATCAGTCCCCCTAATCGTCGAGGTAACTAGCACTAATTGGGGTGATGATTATGCCCTAAAGCTTGAGGCATATGAGTCAATGGGTATTCAGGAATATTGGATTATAGACTATCTAGGATTGGGCGGCAGACGGTTTATTGGCAACCCCAAACAACCCACTTTTTCGGTTTACCAACTAATTGACGGGGAATACCAAGTCAAACTGTTCAGAGGATGCGAGGGTATTGAGTCCCCAACTTTCCCAGAATTGAAGCTGACAGCGCAGCAGGTGTTCGCCAAAGGGAATTGAGGAGGCTGCTTATGCTAATGTCCGAGTAGGGGTATCTGATTAAAGATGCGATCGCGCGCATCTGCTGTATCTTGATATAAAGGCGATTCATCGCTTCAGGGGTGCAGAGCAATTAGCAACCAGTAATGCCCCATACCCTATTCCTCAATCTAAAATCTAAAATCTAATATCTAAAATCTAATGAAGCTAGGACAGTGGATGGGCTTATTAGCCCTCATCACATCTTGTTACATCCTGTGGCAAATCAGGCAGGCCCTACTGCTGCTGTTTGCCGCCGTCGTCTTAGCCACCGCCTTAAACAGGCTAGCACGGTATTTACAAAAATTCGGACTCAAAAGATCGATCGCCGTACTCTTATCAGTTAGCTTCCTAATCCTCGTATTCGTAGGCTTATTCCTGATAATTGTACCGCCCTTTACCCAACAGTTTCAACAACTTACCCAAAGAGCACCTCAAGGAATAGAAAGATTAAATCAGTGGATAGATCAATTTGAGGCTCGCTTTTCAGGACAAATAGGTCAGCGACTGCCGAATCTTGATATTAACGATATTATCCAACAACTGCAACCCCTATTTAACCAACTCGTCGGCGGTGCAGGAGCCTTTGTCGGTAACACATTAGGCGTTATTCTCAGCTTTTTGCTCGTCATAGTTTTGACATTGATGACATTAGCAGAACCTCTCTCTTACCGCAAAGCATTCATCCAACTATTTCCCTCTTTCTATCGGCGACGAGTCGATGGCATCTTAGATGAATGCGAAATAGCTCTCGGTCGATGGGTAATCGGTGCTTTAATTAGCATGAGTGTTATCACTTTTCTGAGTTTAATTGGTTTGTCAATATTGCAGGTTCCCCTAGCTCTAGCTCACGCTGTATTAGCCGGCTTGCTGAACCTAATACCCAATATCGGGCCTGGTTTGAGCGTCATTGCCCCAATGACGATCGCACTTTTAGACTCTCCCTTAAAATCCGGTTTTGTGCTGATTCTTTACTTTCTAATTCAACAATTTGAAAGCAACCTCCTCACCCCCTACGTCATGGCACAGCAAGTATCACTGCTGCCAGCAGTAACATTAATAGCTCAAGTATTCTTCGCCACATTCTTTGGATTTTTAGGCTTATTGCTAGCTCTCCCCCTCACCGTTGTAGCTCAAGTTTGGATTAGGGAAGCCCTAATTAAAGATATTCTAAACCAGTGGAGTGCCAGCCCTAAAACCTTAGCAGCAATCGATTCTGCTATCCATGAAGAATATGAATCTATAGAAGTCGCCGAAAGCCGATCCGAAAAGTCGCCAGAACACAAACCCGACATCCCAGATCGTGTAGAAAAGGACGCTCCTGAAAATCAATAGTTAAGGTTTGTAAGGACTTCAGTTCTTATTCATTCCCAGTTATAGGCCAGAAGTATTCACTACAAGTTTAGGAAAATTATGGTATGAATGCCCTTAAATAACTATCTTCAAGCCTCGCATTTTATACCGCATCTCTGCCGGCGCTAAAAATCTGTTTAACCGTCAAATTAAACTGCCCCAATGTGGGTGACACAACCCTATCACTCCCCCGAAACAGACCAAGAATTTCTTGAGGGTACAAGCCCCCGGATTTATCCGTGGAATCAATCCAAAATCTAAAATCGAAAATCCTCAAACCCCCGCATTTATCCGTGGGGTCGCCTCTAAAATCTAAAATCTAAAATCTAAAATCGATTGACTGACTTGATACTCACCGTCAACCAACTGGTAAACTGAAAAAGTAGGTTGTTTAGGATTGCCAATATAGCGTCGCCCGCCAAGTCCCAAATAGTCCGCAATCCAGTATTCAGAAATGCCCAAAGCTTCGTAATTCACCAATTTGTAGCCATAATCATCCCGCCAATTGGTACTGACAACTTCGACAATTAGCCGGACAGAACTACCCATTGTAATGATAGATTCCTTTTTCCATCTCGGTTCGCTGTCCGTCCCTTGCCTGTCTAAAACGATCGCATCCGGTTCGTAACCAGATAGCTCATTATCAGCCTGGACAACGCATTCTTTGGGAACGAAGTAGGGCAACCCTAGCCTCTCGATTTCAATCCCTAGCTTCAGGCACAGGAAGCCGGCTACTTCTGAAGGTTCTCCGGTTGCTTTAGGCATCTCAACAATAGTTCCATTGTGCAGTTCGTAACGGTTTACCTAATTTTCAGGATACCAGTCAATAAATTCATCGAAGGTGACAGGTTTTAATATCGCTTGAGTCATGGCGATCGCCCTTTATTTGATTTATGATATTGTTATTGTATCCGTTAGAATTTACATCTTGCCTCATTATCAAGAACAGGCAAGATGCCTGTTCCACAAAGAGTGAATTTTCTTGTGGAACAGGCATCTTGCCTGTTCATAAAAGGCTTATTGAGAATGGTGCAACATCTCAGTTATAATATATTGCTTTTATCTCAAACAACCAGCTCGATCGACAATCCATCAATCTAAAATCCATCCAAAATCAAAACCACTCCAAAATCAATCAATTCAAAATCTAAAATCCAAAATCTAAAATCTAAAATATATGAGATCGATCGACGAAATCAACGATAAAATCAGCCAGGGCAAAGCCACAGTCTGGACGATCGAAGAACTCAAAACAAGAGTTCAAGAAACCAGCATTACCCAAGCAGCCAAAGAAGTCGATGTGATTACCACCGGCACCTTCGAGCCGATGGAATCCTCCGGTGCAATCATCAACCTCGGCCATACCGACCCCCCGATAAAAATCCGCCAGTGCTGGCTAGACGGCGTTTTAGCCTACTCCGGCTTCGGGGCAGTAGACCTGTACCTGGGAGCCACCCAAGTAGCCGAAGACGGCGAAGAATCCCGCGAACGGGGCGGCGGCCACGTCATCGAAGACTTAATAGCCGGCAAACCCGTGCAGTTGCGGGCTCTGGGGCAAGTAACAGACTGCTACCCCCGCGCCTCCTTTGAAACCACGATTACCCGCGATACAATCAACCAGTTTTATTTATTCAATCCCCGCAACGCATATCAAAACTTTATTGTTGGCGTCAACGGGGGCGATCGCCCGCTGTTCACCTACCTCGGCCCCCTGCAACCAAACCTCGGCAACGCCGTCTACTCGAACCTTGGAGCCATGTCTCCCCTGCTCAACGACCCCGACCTCGAAATCATCGGCATCGGCACCCGCATCTTCCTAGGAGGCGCTCAGGGTTACATCACATGGGAAGGAACCCAGCACTTCCCGCTGCAAAAACGCCAGCCCAACCGCACCCCCATCGGCCCCGCTGCCACCCTCGCACTCATCGGCGACGCCAAACAGATGAACTCGAAATGGGTACGCGGCTGCTACTTCAAAAACTACGGCCCATCCCTGATGCTGGGAGTCGGCATCCCCTTTCCCGTCTTAAACGAAACAGTCGTCGCCCACTGTGCAGTATCAGACAAAAAAATAGTAGCGCCGGTGGTAGATTTCTCTATCCCCCGGCGCGTTCGTCCAACCTTCGGTTTAGTTAGTTACGCTCAATTAAAGACTGGCCGCATCCTGATAGAGGGCAAACCTGTGCGGGCCGCCCCCCTTGCGAGTATGTTTCTGTCCCGGCAAGTAGCATTGGAATTGAAGCAGCAAATTGAAGCGGGTCAATTTACCCTCACGGCCCCAGTTGCTCCCCTACCCACCGACAGAGTATTTCTCCCCCAAGATTTGTGGGGCGCTCAAGTGAGGCTTGAATAGACAGTTCCTAGACTAAAGTCACGGATTATAAATTGAATGAACCACGAGAGGATATTCAAAGATGATCGACGAAAACCAGTCTAAGTTCACTGATGAGGAAGTTGCGGCTGCTGAGAAACAGATTTTTGAACACACAAAGAGAATTGAGTTCTATCTGACGGAATATTCCATTGAGCTTCTGGCCCAAAAGATGCAGAAAGGAGATTTTGAGATTCCGGCCTACCAGCGCGAGTTCACATGGGAACCAGAGCGCAAATCCCGGTTCATTGAGTCAGTATTGATGGGACTTCCGATCCCTTTCCTCTTCTTTTGGGAAAGCCCGTCAACAGGTAAGCTTGAAATTGTTGATGGTTCACAGCGCCTTAGAACAATTCAGGAGTTCGTTCTTGGTGACTTTCCCCTAGGTGACTTGGAAGAACTATCGCTACTGACCGGATTTCGATTCAAAGATCTCCCCGAATCTCGGCAACTAAAAATCAAGAACCGTTCCATTAGGGGGATCGTGCTCAATGAACACGCCGATGAGCAAGCACGATTTGATCTTTTTGATCGAATTAACACAGGAAGCAAGGTCGCGAACAAGGCTGAGGTGCGTCGAGGTGCGTTAGGAGGTGCTTTCCTGGATCTTGTGATTTCACTCGCCAAAGAGCCCACCTTTGTCAAACTTGCGCCGCTATCCAAGAAACTGTTATTGGAGCGCGAGAGAGAAGAGCTCGTTACACGATTCTTCGCCTACGGTGATGGGCTAGAAGCATATAAAGACAGAGTGTCGCCATTTCTTTTCACCTACACGAAGAAGATGAACGATCGCTTTAAACAGAACCCAGCAGAAATTGAGTCCTACCGGCAACGCTTCATGGACATGATAGACTTTGTATCGCGCAACTTCCCGTCGGGCTTCAGCAAAACACCTAAAGGTAAGGCGACACCCCGATCGCGTTTTGAAGCTATAGCCATTGGAAGCTATCTAGCACTTCAGCAACGGCCTGAGATAGCTAACCAATCGCTCAAAGTTGAAGAATGGTTGAACAGCAAGGACTTTACAAAAGTGACTGGCGCCGACGGTGCGAACGCAATAGGCAGACTCAGGGCTCGTATACATTTCGTTCGCGATCGTTTACTTGGAGATTGAGGATGGAGGATTTGAGCCAAGCTTTTGAAGAGCGTTTACAGGAAATTGAAACTTACCTTGACCTGCTTGAGTCTATACAGGAACAAGTGCAGGGAGGACCTCCACAAATCGGGGAAGCTACGATCACTCCGCAACAGCAGAAAATCCTCTATTCGAGTGTTTACTTACAGCTCTACAATCTTGTCGAGTCAACTATTACTCGGTGCGTAGATGCCGTATCTAAGGCAGTGGTTAATAACAGATCGCTGCCCAATGAGTTGTCCATTGAGTTGCGCCGCGAGTGGGTGCGATGCACCGCACGTACCCATAATGATCTCAACTACGAGAATCGCCTGGAATCTGCATTGAACCTCTGCGAACACCTAGTGCAAGCACTTCCCATATCAACTTTTGAAGTTGAAAAAGGTGGAGGTGGAAATTGGGATGATGAGGAGATTTACAAACTTAGTAAACGTCTAGGATTGTCCTTAAATATAAGTCGTCAGGCTAATCGTGCTGTCAAACAACCATTTCGGGATGACCAAGGCGCACTTTCCCTGATCAAAAGTTTTCGGAACAAACTAGCACACGGTAATCTATCATTTGCAGAGAGTGGCAATAATATTACTGTTAGCCAGCTTCGTGACCTCACTGAACGAACAGCATTGTATCTGAGAGAGGTTGTAAATTGCTTCAAGTTATCGATCGATGCACATGAGTTCCTAATGCCGGAGAACCGACCTACATGAGCCAAGGCATGAATCCAGATGAGACTATGGTCGGCGCTCACAATGGCAAAGAGCCTCAGATCGATCGCAGAAGTACAGCCATTAGCTGCATCGATCTGTTTTGCGGTTTGGGCGGTCTTACGCATGGACTGATCCGAGGAGGTATTCAGGTTGTTGCGGGCATCGACATCGATCCACAATGTCGCTTCCCATACCAGAGCAACAACGACGCCCTTTTCGTCCAGCAGGATGTCAGCTCGCTATCTGGTTCCCAACTTGCAGATATTTTTGGCAATAGGACATTGCGTTTGCTGGCAGGCTGCGCGCCCTGCCAACCATTCTCGACTTACAGCCGTAAGGGGCGCCAGGAACGCCAGGACACTAAGTGGGTTCTCGTATCCGACTTCGGTCGGTTGGTACGGGAGACTCAACCCGACTTCGTAACGATGGAGAATGTGCCACAGCTTTTAGAGCATGAAGTTTTCAAGGATTTTTTGAAGAACCTCGAAGGCTATGCGACCAGTTGCAGTATTGTAGATTGTGTTCAATATGGAGTTCCACAGACTCGTAAACGGCTTGTGCTGCTAGCGTCCCGATTCGGGCCAGTAGAATTAGTACCTCCAATCTTTTCTAGACGATCGTGCACAACTGTGCGTGAGGCGATTTCCCATCTACCCGCCTTAGCAGCCGGATGCTCCGATCCAAATGACGCACTTCATACCGCATCCTCACTAAGTGACCTGAACCTCCGCCGAATCAGAGCCTCAAAACCCGGAGGCACATGGCATGACTGGGATGATTCACTGCTGGCACCATGTCATCGTAAGAAATCCGGACAAACTTATGCTAGCGTGTATGGTCGTATGAAGTGGGACGCCCCGGCTCCAACGATCACAACTCAATGCTTCGGCTACGGAAATGGTCGGTTCGGACATCCGGAACAGGATCGTGCAATTTCTCTGAGAGAGGCCGCTATCCTTCAGACTTTTCCCGAAAACTACCGCTTCCTAGCTCCTGGCGAGCGTGTCTGTTTCAGCAAACTGGGTCGTTTAATCGGAAACGCTGTTCCTGTTCAAATTGGCGAGGTGGTAGCGCAGAGCCTACTCGCTCATGTACAGAAGTACAATAAGCAGCTCAACTAAAAATGCAAGATTAAAAGTTTTTTAACCTTTAATCTTGCATTTTTACTTTCACTATTTTTTATTGCTCGATCGGCTTAGGCTTCTTAACCGGCTTAGGAAGAGGTTCCTTGGGGACAGGCGGTGGTGCTGCTGCTGCGGATTTGATGGTAGGACGCCCTACAGGAGCACCGTCACCGCTGGGTCTAGGAGTAAACGGACGCTTCCCTCCTTTTTTGAAGCCACCGGGTGGCTTGCTGCCAGGGGGGAATTTCCGCTTTTTAATCGGCAGGGCACCAATATTATTAGCCTGCTCAATCATCAGACTCTCAGCTTTCAATTTGACGTGGAAATCCCAAAAAAACCCGATCGCCTTTGTAGCTAAATCTCCCTTGAGTTTCAACTTAAAAAACTTCATCTTGTCGTCATTCTTGCGGGGAGCTTGCTTGATTTTGACGATGACATACTTTTCTTCGTCTTGGGATTGATAAATCACCTCACCTCTAATCGAAAAATAGCCATCTTCAACATCAGGTTCCGAGGGAGGCAAAGATGCGGTCGATGCTTCGCCGCTAGCCTCAATCTCCGCTGCTTCCTGACTTTCCTCATCAGAGGAAGGTTCGGGAGGTTTCTTGAGCGTTTCCGGCTCCCAAACCCCCATAATCTGGGCGTGCAAGTTGCCGTCTTCTTGCCTGGTGCGGGGATAGACCACCCACAGGTGTTCTTGTTCCAGCTCCAGGTGATTTTTGACTAAACTCATAACTCTACCCAGCAAAACTGCGTCGATGGCAGTTCCGTCGGCAGCTATCAGCATACCCCGGGTGAATTGCTCTTCTGATGGCGTGTAGCGGCCCCGCACCAAACCAACAGCTCGGTACTGTCTGGGTTCGCTGGGGGGGGGAATGGGATGTTGGCGCATGACTGAGGGTATGTCCTCAGCGGCCTGACTTTCATTAGCGGCAGGCTCGGCGTTTGTGGGCGGTGCGACTGCTAGGGCTGGAGTATCGCTGACAGGTGTCGAAGACGCTGCTGGCGCCGGGGGGGCAGGAGCATTGCTGGGCTGGTCTTGTGGCTTTGTTTTGTCCTTGTCGAGGGCAGAACTGTAGCGTGGTCGTTGCAGCTTATCCTTGGACGCTGGGGCGTCGGTTGGCGTTGCCGGTTGATTTTGGTCAACAGGTGCAGCCAACGCCGAAGGCACCGAACTTTCGTCTGGTGTCTCAGGAATGGAATCTGGATCATTAGGCGGATTGACGGCCTGTTCGCTCGGCTGAGCCTTGCGATTTGAAGTAGATTTGGACGATTTGGAAGACCGGTTGGGAGAGGGGTTCATAAAAACTCCTTGCAGCGGAGACACATCCCTTAAGGGAAATTAGGAATAAACTGAAGAAACTGCTTTAAAAACTACTAGCACCTGACAGGCGGGCTTGCGCCCGGAGGTCAGGTTGTGACCCGTCAACGCCAACTTTCAACGCTACGAGTGCCGATCGGTTCGCTGGCTGCTAAAATCCTTGCGAGCAAGGACTTTGGGAGTTGCTGACCGCTCGATCGCCGATCGCGCTGAGCTGGAGTTGCTGGCTAATAGCATTTAGGATATTCAGCTTGCCTATTTTACTTAATCCAATTACCTAACGGCCTGATCCGCCATATTTTTGGTAATTTTTAGCTAGACCAGACTAAATTGGACAGACACCGCAGTCCTTGGGGCTGCGGGTCTGAGTGTCCAAAATTGTTTAGCTAGCATGGAGTTGTGGGTCTGTTACCGGAAAACGAGAGGAAAGCCCCCGACTTCAGGCGTGGGGATGAATTCGGCAGCGGATGCGGCCGCCTACAGTCTTAGAAAAATCCTGGTTGATTTCTAAAAGCATGATATGATTATATCATGCTAACAGTAACTCACGAGTACAAACTACGTCCGACCAAATCTCAAGTTCAAATATTTGAGATTTGGTTGTCTGTTTGTCGTCAGGTTTATAACTATGCCTTGCGAGAACGGAAAGATTGGGTGAATTCTCGTAAGTCTTCTGTTAATGCTTGTTCGATAATTGGTGAGTATATTATCTCACCGGATACTCCGAGACCAACCTATGCTAGTCAGTGCAAAGGTTTGGCAGAAGCTAAGAAGCATTGTCCCGAATTAAAGACCCCTCATTCGCAAGTATTGCAGCAAACTTTAAAGGTTTTAGAGTCGGCATTTGTGGCAATGTGGGAGAGAGGGCATGGGTTTCCTCGCTTCAAAAAACGGATGCGATCGTTTGTTTTCCCGGCTGTTAAGGATGCAGCAGTGGAGAATGGAAAGGTTAACCTGCCGTCTATTGGGTGGGTAAGGATGAAAATGTCTAGACCCACACCAGAGGGTTTTATACTCAAGCAAATTAGAGTAGTTAAAAGGGCATCAGGATATTTTGTCATGCTGACCTACCAGTTAGCAGTCAACCTGCCCGCTCGCCCACCGTCAGGACATCCATTAGGGGTAGATATTGGGCTTGACAAATACCTCGCAACTTCAGATGGAGAATTAGTCAACAGACCGAGATTTTTTCAGGCACTTCACCGCGAGTTGAAATCACTGCAACGAAGATTAAAGCATCAAAGAAAAGGGTCTAATAATTGGCTTAATCTCCAGAAAAAGATTGCTAGAATTCATCAAAAAATCAGTGATACCAGAAAGGATTGGCACTATAAATTAGCTCATCGGTTATGTGACCAAGCAGGAATGATATTCGTTGAGGATATCAATTTTAAGGCTTGGGCAAAGGGGATGTTCGGTCAACATACTCTCGATGCAGCCTATGGTCAATTCTTCTCGATTCTGTCTCATGTGTGTTGGAAGCGCGGGGTGTATTTTGCTCGTGTTGATAAAAACTATACGAGTCAAATTTGCCCCCAATGTGGAACCCATACTGGTAAGAAAACCTTGGATGTCAGAATCCATAGTTGTCAGTCCTGCGGGTACACCACTCATCGCGATACAGCAGCAGCACAAGTAATTAGAGACAGAGGTATCCTTGCGGTCGGGCAGCCCGTGAGTAAAACTGCTTCTGGAGGCGTTCTATCGGGGATCGATAGTAATATCGGTCTAGAGTCGAGCCTGTGAGAGAAGAATCCCCCGCATTGTATGCGTGGGGAGTGTCAACATATTAGCTGCAAGTAAAAGGCTGCTTTGTCCGTTCGGACTTTGAAGTTAAAAACATTTACGGTTGCACCGATCGAGCTAAATGGCAGATGCCCCCCGGCGATGCGTTAATTCTTAGAAAATAGTAGATTTAAGCTGGGATAGTTGAATTATGGAAAAAGCAAACAAGCGTCGTGGGTTGATTACTGTCGTGGTGGTGCTGTCGCTCATCGCTTTTTTGGGATTTTCCCTTGTGCCAATTTTAGACAGTATTCTCAAGGCCAGCCAAGCGCAAAGTCGATCGACTCCAACACCTACTCAGACGGCGCCGTCTGGGGATAAGCAATCAGAGTTGCTGCAAGCTCAGGCGAGGGGGTACGAATTGGTTTTGCAGCGGGAACCTGACAACGTAACGGCTTTGCGGGGATTGTTGCAGGTGCGACTGGAGTTGATCGGACAAGGAGTGGGCGACATTAAGGATGCGATCGCTCCTTTGGAAAAGTTGGCTGCCCTGAATCCTGAGACTACTGAATACGGGATTTTGCTGGCTCAGGCTAAGGAACGCACGGGCGATCGCGAAGGGGCTGCTCAAGCTTACAGGTCAATTTTAGCGTCTAAGCCTGGGGAAATTAAGGCTTTGCAGGGGTTGGTGAATTTGCTGCTGGTGCAGCAGCGGCCCGAAGCTGCGATCGGACTGCTGCAAGATACGTTGAAGGCTGCTCCGGCTGCAAATCTGGCGAAACCGGAAAGTGTGGATGTAACTTCAGTGCAGTTGATTTTGGGACAGGTTTATGCTGTGCAGAAGCGCTACGAGGAGGCGATCGCAATTTACGACGAATCTGCTAAGGCTAATCCCAAAGATTTTCGCCCCACTTTAGGAAAGGCGATCGTGCTGAAGGAACAGGGCAAAACAGATGAAGCAAAAACGCTGTTCGATCGAGCTACTGAGTTAGCTCCTCCTAACTATAAAGACCAAATTAATCAGTTAGCTAGTGGCACTCCTTCGCCTTCTCCGGCGGCTGCGGCGACTCCCAAGCCGGCTGCTTCTCCTAGTCCTGAAGGTGCGCTACCGAAACCTTAAGGAAAGTTTTGAGTTTTGAGTTTTGAGTTTTGAGTTAAAAAGTTTAAAATTCACTCATGCGGCTACGCAGTGAGAGTCACGAACCAATCTTAAAACTCAAAACTCCTCAGCAATTACCAATTACCAATGAGGCAAGACTTCGGAGCGAAATATGACTGCTTTAAGCGAGGGGTTTCCGTTTGGAAAAATGATAATTATGCAAATAAGATCGTCCAATCCGACTATTAAAAGCACTCGGTCCATAAGGTGTTGGCAGAGAGTTGAACTGCTGTTGTAAAACTTCGTCCTCTGCTGTGTATTGACATTTTCCTTCTAGCCGCTCCAGCATTTCCAGTACCAAGTCATTAATCTCATCTGGTGTATTATCCACCACTTTAATGCCCCATGAGTATAGGAGTTGGCTGTTGAGGTTGAAAAAGAATCGAGGCGCTAGTGCTTCTTCAAAAGTGAGATAGCGATTTTCAACTTCAGACCAAGCAAGTTTGGGGATGAATAGATCCTGATTCGACGGTGAACGTGCTGAAATGGGCCACATATTTGTGAGAGCGCAGGGGAGTCCAAATAGGCAAGGAATACAGTTTAAACCTGAGTTAGTTCCGAGGAAAAATCGGCAAGAAGCACCCAGAAAAACATCCATCCAATCACTTTTTGCATCAGTGTGAGCGTAGTCAATTACCTGTTTCATGGGTGGCAAGGGTCTCATACTTGGATCGCCCATGCGGATGACCCAACCACCGCGTGCTACAATCGATTTTATCGCTAATAAATAAGTATTAATATCAGCACTGCGGTGGGTAATTATTCCTTCTCCTCGAAAGCCATCTTCTCGGACATGGAGACAAACAAACCAGGCATTTTTAGGTACGCCAACGTCTTGCAAACAGTTCCATCCCCGCTCATAATCTGATGGTGATAACGTCAGAAGTGGCTGTTTTTGCTCTGCTTCCCACTGTTTCTGAACTGCTGAAAAGGCATAACCGACATCTACCATCTGTTCTTTGGCAATTTTTACATGGTAAAGGCTATACTCCAAGCACCGCATAATCTTTGCTAATGGCAGCAGGCACTCAATCAGGGATGGGTCGGTGATAATGTGAAGATAGCGTCCCCAGTAGTTAAGTAAACAGGGATTAATGACTTGTTCGGGAGGCGCTAAAAGAATCGTGTGGTAGGGAGGTCGCCAGCCAAGAATACCCATCTTAATATAAATATCAATATTGATAGCCAGGTGACCGATAGCTCCTAACCAGGGCCAATTTGTGAAATATTCCGGCGTGATAAACCGAATTCCTAAATTACCGAGGGGATGCTTTTCAAGTTGGGAGTTATATATTTCGATCGCACGTTCAGTAGAGCTAATTGATTCGTGTAATTTACCGACATCGTAAAATTTCCAGCTCATCTTCATGTGAGCTTCTGTTAGTTTGAGGTAAGCTTCTGTCCAATTTTCTTTTATGACGAGCGCTCTTTTGTAAATTTCAATGGCTGCTTCTAATTTGCCTTGCTGTATTAGTAAATTTCCGAGGTTAAAAAGTGCCTCTTCCTCTAAAGAGGGTGTGTTTTGTTTTTGCTTAGCCTCATCTATTTCCGCTTGCTCTATCAGTAAGTTGACGAGGTTGATATGTGCTTCTTCTAAGTCAAAATTGAGGGCGATAGCTTTTTTATAGCTTTCAATTGCCTCTATTCCCCTGTTTTGCTGTGTTAAGAGCTTCCCCGATAGGCAGTGAAGTTCAGCACTTTCTGGAGTCTGGTTAATGGCTTTGCGGGTTTTGGCGATCGCAAATTTAAGCTGCCGTTGTTTGGTCAGGGTTTCTGCTAAATTGCCGTAGTCATCGTTAACTGATGGATTGAGCTTAATAGCCTGACTGTAAAAATTTTCGGCTTCATCCCACCGCTGCTGTTTGACCAAGCACTCCGCAGCTTGACAGTAGAAGGTGGCGGCTTCGGGGCGACGACCCTGTTTGCAGAGGACTTCGCCTAAATTGGTGTAAAATCTATAAAAATCAGGGGAAAGCTCAATGGCACGACGGTAGGAGGCGATCGCATCTTCCCACCGGCAGAGTTTTGCTAAGGCTTCCCCTAAATTGTAATAACACCAAACCGAATTAGGGTTGAGTTGAATAGCGCGATCGTAACAAGTAACTGCTTCCTCCCAGCGATCGAGTTTAGCTAATGTTTCCCCTAAGTTGTGGTGAGACAAATAAAAGTTGGGGTTTTGCTCAATCGCTTGGTGGTAAGACGCGATCGCCTCTTCTAATTTCCCTTCCTGTTTAAGTTGGTTGGCTGCCTGAAAATAGCTTGCTGTCATCAATTACCGGATTATTAACTTCTGTTTCTGGCAATGAGCCTTTCATCAATCCATCTAGAATACAATGACAGATGCACAGATGAGTAATTTCTGCAAATCCATAGGCCATTGTCGGGACAAAAAAGTTAATGTCTCCTAGCTGACGCAGGGGATTATCTGGCTTAAAAGCTGAAAGGGTGATGACATAGCACCCCATTTGAGCTGCTTGACTGGCCCCTGCTAGGATGTTACCGGACTGTCCAGAACTGCTAATCGCAAATACGATATCTCCTGATTGGGCAAAGGTGGCAATGGGTTTACTGAAAACTTGTTCGTAGCCGAAATCGTTGCTGATGCAAGTGAGGAGAACACCGTCATTGAAGGCGATCGCGGGAAAACCTCCATTTCGCCAGTAGTCGAGCGCCTGGTGACTTGCTACGGCTGCACTGCCGCCATTGCCAATAAAAATTACTTTTTTTTGCTGTTGGCTTTGTTGAGATACTAAAGCTGCGGCTCGACTAATTGCTTCGGCAAAGGAAAGAGGCTGAGATTTTTTGTCAGTCGCTTCAAAGCTTTCGCTTAAATTTCCAAGTTGGCGGAAGTAATCGGTGGCAAAGGGAATCTGTGACGGAAAGGTTTGCATTTAATTTTTCAGTTTTGGTTTTAGTTAAGGAGCCATGCCCCATGTTAAATTTTTAGTGCGGAACTCCTGCCAAGCTGCGGTTAGTTCATCAGAGGCGATCGCCTCGACAACTTCTGGCAGCATCCGAGGAATTTTAGGCACTAACAGCACTTGAGTCAATTCCTCAAATGTAAATAGTTGGAAGGCTTGCCCCTCGGTTAAGGTTAATTCGCTAGTTGGTACTGTCAACGGAATACCAAAAATATAGGTTGTACAAGGTCGATCGGGTGCTTCCCATGTCAGCAGGTATTTGGGTTCGGGCGGTATCCAGCAAAGTTCTTCTTCGATTTCTCGCTTCATAGCTTGGGCTGGAGTTTCCCCTTCATCAACAGTACCGCCGAATAGTCCCCAATGATTGGGGGCTATAATCTCAGGTATATTGTCTCGCAGTTGCAGTAACAGGCGAGATCCTTGGTAAAGGAATGCTTTTGCAACTTGAATATTAACTTGAGCAGGGGTGTTTTGAACCATAAGTTTAGGTTTTTCCCAAATACTCAAACCATGCTTTTGTGGCTTCCTGAATGGAATCAGGCGTCCAGACAGGTGCTTCTTGCCACAGGCTGATGTTTGCCAACATCTGAGACACTCCTTCGGGGAAAGGAACTTTTGGCTGCCATCCCAAGAGAGTTTTAGCCTTGGTGATGTCTCCCCAAGTGCAGTCTGGCTCTCCGGGACGTTTTGGGATGTGGACGATGGGGCCGCCCAATAGTTCCACGAGGGTGAGGACACTTTGAGGATTCCCGGAGCCAATGTTGATAATTTCACCCGTTACATCCGATGCTGCGGCGGTGACAAAGGCTTCTACGACATCGCTGACGAAGGTGAAGTCTCTGGTTTGAGTGCCGTCTCCGACAAGGGTGAAGGGTTTACCTGCTAATTTTTGAGCTAAAAAGACGCCGAAGACGGCACCGTAGGCTCCTGTTGTTCTGGAACGCGGCCCATAGACGTTAAACAGCCGCAGGGAGATAGCGGGGAGTTTATATACTTTCGCCCAGTGCATGACTATTTGCTCGCCTAAATATTTGGTCAAGCCGTATGGATGTTCGGGAGAGCAGGGATACGTTTCAGGTGTGGGATATTGGTCTGGGATACCGTAGCAGGTGGAAGAGGCGGTGTAGATGAAGCGTTGGATTTGAGCGTGGCGGCAAGCATCGAGCAGGGCGAATGTTCCGTGAACGTTGGAGTGGTAGTATTGGCTGGGGTTTTGAATGGATGGGACGAGATCGGCCAGACCTGCTAGGTGAAATACCCAGTCAATTCCTTCTAGGGTTGAGGAAGTGATGCTGGCTACGTCTTGCTCAATAAAGTTAAAGGTTTTGTAGGTTTTGGCTTGTTCTAGGTTAGCCAAGCGACCGACTATTAGACTGTCGAGACCGGTGACGGTGTAGCCGAGGGACAGGAGGCGATCGCACAGATGGCTGCCGATGAAGCCGGCGGCACCGGTTACTAAGCAGTGTTTAGAGGTGGTCAATGGCTATCTCCTTTCAAGTAAGGTTGACTCAGAATAAAATTGCTACAGTGACAGGTAGAATATTCCTTCTGCATTTTTGTGCTGATATTCTTACCCGTAGCATGAGTAAAAGGCATCACAATGTCAAGTCCTGGTGGGATATCTTGAGGCTTGACAATGGAAATATTGCCAATGTTATTTCCCACCCTTTGGCTGTCTTCATCAATGAAAAAACTAGGGGGATTTGACAATTGGCTAGATATCCAAATTCCTGATATTCCCGTACCAAAAATAGCATATTTTCGATTTTTGGTTGCTAGTTCAAACTCCTCTACTGTTTTTTTAAGCCAGTAAAAGTAACCCTCAGGTATAAAACTTAAATCTGGCAATTTTTTTCTTGGTATGGCGCGAGCATCGCGCTTCAGTAGTAGGGTTAGGCAATTGTGTACCCAATCATAGCCATCCAGTTCTATTTGATAGCCTGTTTCTTTACAAAGCTGGCTCAGACTATAATTGGTAAAATGCGACCAATGATCGATCACAGCGAAATCAAAGGGAGTTCGATGAATATCTGGAACTTGGATGAGTAAAAAACCCTCTTCTGTCAGATAATGCTTTAACTTGCTGAGAAATTGAGCGGGTTCTGGGATATGCTCCAAAGAATGCCATAATACAATTAGGTTAAATTTGCCTTTAGGAACATTCTCAAGACTTTCAGCATAAAACTCAACCACCCCAGGAATTGCTAAAATCTCTGCTTTCGATTTATCTCCCAAGTCAAACGCATATAATTTCCATTGCTGCAAAAGTTGACTAGCTGACCTCAAAATAGCGCCATTTCCTGTACCGATATCCAGAAGATTACCCGATTCTGGCAACAAGGAAAGACATTGCTCTATTGCATGATAACTTCGTGGCCGGGGTGGGTTATCTTTGGGGAAAACCAGTTGCTCTTTTCCGGTTGAAACTTTGTAGGTTTCATAATTTTGATAAAGAGAATTGATGAATGAAAGCTCTATCAGGGTATGGGATTTTTGTAGGTGGTGACAGTTTTGACAGTAATAGATTTTGGCGGGTAAAGAACACAAATCTGGTTCGGATGTTACCGAAGCTGGCTTAAGGCCAATATTTCCCAGTTGGCTCAGCGAATCATACCCACACAGGTTGCAATTCATACATTTGGTTCTACTTCGGTTGCTATTGTTTAATTATGTAAGCCCCAGGAACATTGTTCCATTCAAATTTCTTGAGTTCGACTTTTTGATTCTTGAAATATTCCTCAACAGCTTTGCTTTCACCTGACCATTCTAAGATACCATATTCATCAAAAATGATGACTCCCCCCGGAACCACTAGGGGGTAAAGATAATCTAAGCCTATCTTGGTTGGTTCGTAGAGATCTATGTCAAAGTGCAGCAATGAAATACGAAGACCCGGATTTTTGGTTACAAATTCTGGAATTGTTTCAGTAACATTGCCAACAATCAGCTCTACTCGTTTTTTCCATCCCACAAAGCGATCGCCATCAAAAATATCCAGAACATCCAGTAATTCATTGTAGTATTGTTCGGGACTAAATCCTCCTTCAACTTTTTGGGACTGATCGTAGTTAGGGCCATCTTCAGGTCGCAGACCTGTAAATCCTTTAAAATTGTCAAATCCCCAGACTTTTTTAGTTCGATCGCCGATATTTCTAGCTTCCAAAAAGTTGGCGAAGGTCATCAAGCTTTGACCTCTAAAAACTCCGAGTTCTACGATATCACCCGGTAAGTCTATGGTGCGACGAAAGAGTTCGTAGTGAGCCAAATATTTTTTAATAACTGTACGGCGGGCGTAAATTGGAAAGCAATTAATAATTTCCACTGGTGAAATTTTGTGCTTTTCAAACAAGGCGGCTAATTTATTTTCAATCTCTTTATCTTTGCTGTATTTTTTCGTACCATCGAATTTTTCCTCTGTTTCGCTCATTGCATTAACCTCAGCATTGCTTAGTTGTTGTAGATTTCTTTTGTCCAGGGGTCATAGTAAGGCTTAGGACTGACTGTTGTCTGACTAAAAGCCCTCATATCTATACTAAATCGAATGGTATCTTTTGAAATATTTGTTTCAGAGGCATGAACAATGGTAGGGGTAAAAAATAGAATATCGCCTAACTCCATCTGTGGTGAACTTTTACTATAGATGGACTCATCGAACAAGGCTCTACTTTCCCAAGCTCCACTAGCACCGTGAGGCAATTGACCCAAATGTTGAGTGCCTTCATAAAAAGCCACGCCACCAACTTCTTCTGTAATGGGGGTTAAAGGAACCCAGACCGTAATAAATTTTTCGATATGAGAGCTGTAGGCACTGTCTTGATGGGGGGGAACAATTGTTTGATCGGCGTTGGGTACTTTAAACCGAACCATCGGTGGGTAATGTAAAAAATATTTTTCTTCTCCCAAAGCAGTTGCTACTTTTTCTCGTAAGCTTGAGATGCTCATAAACTGCCGAATTTCTGATGAAAGCCTAGTTTCTAAATCAAATTCTCCTCTCAAGAAGTGACGTAAATTTTTGGGCAGTCCCTTGGACTCATACTCGGCAATTTTGTTACTGTGTTTGCGATAGTTCTCGACTGAAGTTACATCCTCTCCACCCGACCATTCTCGGAATTGCTCATGCAAACAGTCAAGTCTGACCACTAAGTAATCGTGGAGTTGATTGACAAGGGTTGGGTCGATAGCTTGGTGACTAACTAGAAATCCTTTTTCAACTAAAGAAGTAAACTCAGAGGGAAAATTCATCTGCTTCACTCTAAAATGGGGTTTACTGATTGGGCATGATTGTAAAGATTTGCTACATCAGTTACAACTGAACTACTTAGCCTTTCATAGTAGCCAGGTTTAAGTGACGGGTTCAGGGGTGCGAGGGCATTCACAACCCGAATGTCAGAACTCCAACGAGAAATCCGACCTGTATTTTCTACACTACCATGCACTGTCGCTAGACTAAATATTAGTGCTTCGCCCAGTACCAGGGGAACAGGCTTCATATTTACTGTAAAGGATGGATCTATTATTTTGGGAGCATAAAGGAATCCCAACTGGTGTTTAACAGAGCCTTTGAGGATTTCTGGATTTTCTATCTGTGTTATGGGAAAATCCGATTCAGAGCGAACGTGGGAACCTGATAAAACTGATAAGGAACTCTCCGCAGCAAGGTCAACGTAGGGAACTAAAACTGACAGTTCAAATGGAGAGCAACCGTAATAGGTATCGCGGTGGTAGCCAATGTTATCTTGTGGTTTTCTAGGACGGGTAATTCGCAGATGAGGTTTGCTTTGAATACTAATATCTTGTCCCAAAAAAGCTTGAAAAAAATCAAGCTGAGCTGATATTATTTTGGTTGACCACTGCTGGTTCCAGAACAATTGGGTAAGCTGGAATTGTAAATCGGTATGTGTTGAATCATCTTCTATAAATTGGTGGTATTCTTCTAATGTAATTTTTTCGTTACCAGTAAGCCGTTGCAACTCGGCTAGTAATGCCGTTCTTGCTGCATGAATAGGCTCTGGATTCGGAAGTTTCACTACCATCCAGCCATGTTCGTAGAAGTGACGCTTCAGTTCGTCGAAACTCTTAAGCTCACTGTTAGTTTGTTGCATTACCAGGAACCTCCATCAACGGGTAGCACTGCACCTGCAAAGAAGGAAGCAGACTCAGAACATAAGAATACAACGAAATGACTGATTTCGTTAAGGTGAGCAAATCGTTTAATGGCCATACGCTGTTCGAGATAGTTGGCTACCATTTCTGGCTTTTCCTGAGACATTTTATCCCAATGACTGCCTTCATGGCGGATTGCTCCTGGCATCACGGATGTGATTACCACCCCATCTGACGCTACTGTACATCCTAAGTTCCGGGTGTAAGCATTTAAAGTGGCTTTGACGGCACAATAGGCAACGGCCCCTCGACTTAGATTAGCAGCTATTGAGGAAATATGTACAACCCTTCCCCACTGTCGCTGCTGCATCGGTGGGATGAGGTGGCGGTTTAACTCAGCAGCTATTTCAAAGTTGAGTCGCCAAACTGACCGCCACTCCGCTATGGTACAGAAGGGGTCTCTCACGGCTAGAGTTCCCCCTAGATTGTGGATGAGAATGTCTATGGATTTGCCTTGTGACAGTATCTCCTCCGCCATCTGGGTAGGGGCGTTCTCTGGTACAAGGTCTTTGCGGATTCCCCAATGGCCTTTAGTTTCACCCCCCATCTCCTCAACTAAGGAAATAATATCAGCTTTGGTGCGGGCAACAACTCCAACTTGTGCGCCTTCTTGAGCGAGGGTGAGGGCGATTTCCCGACCTAAACCTCGACTTGCGCCAACTACTAAAACTGATTTCCCTTTAAGTCCTAATTCCATTTTATTTATAAATTTTTAATTTCATTTTTGACGCACTTGATTTTTCTCCTCTTCACCAAGGGCTTGTAGACAAAAGTTGTTGAGTTGGAGATTTTCAGATTTTTGATAATAACCTCTCATTGGTGTATTCGGTAAAGTTAATACTGCTTGTATCATTTCCTCAAAATTCTCTATTTCGCTTCTATCTTGAAGCACCATTTCTTCTAAGGCTGCGTGTAATTCGCCTCCAGCCCCTAAAATCCGGTCATAGATTCCCAATCGTGACTCGGTTCTCTGCGGTAACGTAAACAGACTAAATAGGATTATCCCTTCTAGTTGTGGCAATTCTGCCAAAACATCGGACAACATCATAAAACACCCAGACATTGCGTATTCAGTTGCACTGAGTTTATAGGCTAATTTATGTCGCGTGGCGTAGTCGCGAACTACCAAGTTTTGAACGCGGTGGGGGTAACTTACGCCTCGCACTGGACGGCTGGTAATGTAACCGCGATAACCTGATTTTTTACTCATGGAAACCTCCTGGCATTGTAAATTTCATCCCAATTTTTGAAGTGGGACGCACGACAATTGGTGCAAAATATTCGCCCAAACGTTTATCTGAGTAAGGGGTAAATAAACCTTTAAATCTAATATTTATAGACCATCTGGTTGTAGATTCTTGGTTTAGTCGATTACCGTGCATAATCGTGGGAGTAAACAAAACGACGTTGCCATAAGGAACTTCTAACCATTCAATTTCTGGCTCAATTGCTTGATAAAGGCTCTCTGTTCCTGTTTCTGCAAATTCATGAACTTTTTCGCGCCATTTAGAATCAGCATCAGGCGGTAAAATAAACATACTTTTTGTCCGATAGCAATCTACTAAGGGAATCCACAATACTACTTCAAAGGGGGAGCATTCGGAGCCCCAGCTATCAGAATGTAGGGGTAATAAAGAACTGTCATCACCGGGAAGTTGAATGCTGAAACCGATATTGCGCTGCATTACCAGTTCATTGCCGACGATGGTTTCTACTAGGCAACGAGCACAGGAGAAATAGGCTTCTCGAAACCAAGGTTCTGCCATTAAACCTGAGATGATATGAAGACGAAAAGAGTTGAGTTTTTCCAAGGGTACTAGAGAGGCAATTTTATCTAAAAATTCTCCCGCCTCTGTCGGAGTGGGGACTCCTAAAAAATTCCTGGCTAAATCTACTGTTTTGTTTCTGATTTTATCTAGGGCAGATCGATTTTCGGAGGGTTTGATTATATAGCCATTTTGAATAAAAGCAGCACTTAAGTCTGTCTCCGATTTTTGCATAAAGTTCATAGTTTCATCTCCCTCTAGCTACTCTTTATAAATAATTGTTAATTAATAATACAAAATCTACTCAGCGATAAACCAATAATAATCGCCTTTGTAGCCCACTTCGTCAAATAGTTTAACCCAATCATTGACGTGCATATAGGTTAATGCAGTTAAGTTCCAGTTGAGCATTCTTTGTTTTTCTTTATCATTGTGCCACGCATCCACAATGATAAAGGCGTGTTGGCGGGTGACTCGCTGAATTTCTTTCAAGGCGTGCTTACAGTCTTCGAGGAGTAAGTTATGAACGGTGTTGATGGAGATAACTAAGTCAAAGGAGCGATCGGGGTAGGGGAGTTCTTTGGCGTTGCCAACTTGGAGGTAGGGTTTGACTTCTTCTTTGGCGTTAGCGATCGCGTATTCCGAGATATCGATGCCGGTGATGGTGATGTTGGGCATAAGCTGTTTGAAGTCGTACAGCATGAACCCTTTACCACAGCCGACATCGAGGATGCTGGCGTTATCTGGCAAGTTGTAGTAGTCGCGGAAGCGCTTAACGGTGTCTTGCCAGAAGCGAGGGTGGTAGTTGTAGCCGCCGTATCCGTACAGGCGATCGCCGTCGAAGAATTCTTTGCCAAATTGACGGGCGATCGCCCGGTGTTCTTCAGTAATGAGTTTGGCGCGATCGTCTATGGGACGTTGACTACGGGGGTAGAGGTCTAAGATGTTGATTTCTGTCATTGACCTAATGTCCTACTTTGTAATTGATTATTTTTCACTTCTGTGATGTTGTCACTTGACGGTCAATTTTACCAGCTAAATCTGCTACTTCCACTATCTTAACCACGATTTATTTATTCTGAACTCTAGTACCAAGGCACTAGGGGATGCCTAGCATTCAAGCCAGCAAAAATAGGTGTTGTATCTTGATTCAGTGAAGGAGAAATAGTCAATTGAATTATGATTCGCTCACCTTTTTCGGGAGCTATTCCTCGATGTATTAGCTCGGAATTTTTGAAAAGCAGCCAGGTTCCTGGTGGTCCTTCTACTAATACATTTGAACCATTTTGTAGCTTTAATTCTGTAGTTCCTATTTCTAAACCAGCTCCCGTAAGATAAATTAAAATCTTGAGAGCGCTCAATGCAAAAGCATCATTATGCCAAGCATTGGCTCCACCTTCAATCACCCCAGGCGTTGTTTTCTGAACAATAACGTTAACAATGCGCCAAGGGGTTCCCAAACAATCTGTAATAGGCTTAACAAGTCCTTGGAGCAAGGGCATTAAATAATTAAGTTGTTCAGAGCCTAGATTTAGAAAGGTGTGACATCTAATTGCTTGTACTATTTCAGGAGGCAACTTACTAGGTAAATACCCCGGCTGACAATCATCAATATTAAATTCTTTGGCATCTGCTTGCTTCAGTGATTTTAAGAAATTGTCTACTTCATTCTTAGGAAGTAACCCTTGCTTAAACCCAAGCCTAGCAAAATCAGGATCGACTTCTATGCAACCTCTGGCAATTGAAACTGTTCTGACGTGTGCTGCATAGACATCCCAAAAATTATGATAGTGAGTTTCTGTTATTTGAGGTTGGACTTCTATTGCCTGTTGATAGCTGCGAATAGCATCCTCAAATTTACCTTGTTTAGCCAGTTGGCTAGCTAAATTTAAGTAAACTTCTGCACCCAATAATTTCGCTGACAATTGTGAGCCTTTTTCCGACTCTAGCGACTCCTTTAACCAAACAGATTTGAGTGTTTTTGTATTATGATTCTCAGAGAGATTCTCTCCTGACTTACCTTTACCATAGATTTTTTTCAAAATTGAATTGTCGGCTTCTGACCACTCAGGGTTGAGTTGAATTAACTGAGAGTATATAGTATTAGCTTTCTGAAAATTACCCTCTCCATAAAAGAAGTAAGCTAAAGAATATACGGCCTTAGCATGATCCTGTCTCATTTATATCTCCTTAAGTATCTTCATTCTAGCCAATTGATTCACCATTTCGCTTTTAGGTTAGTTGATGCCGATTTCTCCCCTTTAATTTCTACTTATTTTACTGGTAGCTGCTGGCATAAGCCAAGCATATTTTCGTAAGAACGTCTTTCCTATCCTGCTAAGAGAGCCTTCAAAGCCTTTTGCCTGATTTGACAATGCGATGAACTGCTTTTGCAAGCGTTCCTCCTCTTGCGTGTATTGTAGCTTACCATCTAACCGATTCAGCATTTCCACTACTAGGTCTTTGATTTCTTCTGCTGTATTGTCTACGATGTTGATACCCCATGACGCAAAGATGTCTGACCGCTCACAGTGACCAACAGGATGAGCCAATGCTTCCCCGAAGGTCAGAAAACGATCCTCGCTTAAAGACCATAGTAGTTTAGGTATGAAAATATCCTTACTCGAAAGCGGTCTAGTTTCCATAGGTACAAAATTGGCTAAGGCACAAGGAATACCAAAAACATAAGATAGATGGAATAAGCCAGACGTTGTACCCAGGAAAAAACGACACTGTGCACATAAAAATACATCCATCCAGTCACTGCGGATATCACTATTTGCATAGTCAACTACTTGCTCCATTGGAGGGATTGCTGTCATGGAATAGTTACCCATACGAATGACCCACCCGCCCTGCTCTACAATTGTCTGGACTGCCAACCAGTATGTATTGATGTCAGCATTGCGATGGGAAGCTAGACCATTTTTAGCTTCGCTCAGATACCCCGGTTCTCGCACATGAAGACACACAAACCAAGCATCCCTAGGTATGCCGAGGGACTGCAAGCAAGTCCAACCTCTCTCGCAGTCATTGTCAGACAGCGTGAGAAGTGGTGAGCGCGACTCTGCCTCCCATCTTTTTTGCACTGTTTCCATAAACTCGTGTACCCACACTGTTTTTCCGCTAGATAAAGTCTGGGACATCAAAGGTTCTTTCAAGTACCGCACGAGGGGGGAAACAGAATCGACTACGACCGGATCAGAAATGATGGTAATATGCGAACGCCAGTAATTGAAGGCATGAGGATTCGCCATCGTCTCTGGAGGTGCTAGCAGGATGGGTTGGCGCGGTGTCAGCAAGCCTAGAACAATCGCTTTCACATAGCAATCGATCAAAGCAAAATGACCAATTCTTCTAGGCCAAAGATGCGTTAAAAATCGATTTTCCAGATATTCTAGCTGATAAAAATTAGCCCAGTATCGCTGCAACTCTCTGGCTTGATGACAGAAGTAAATCGCATCTGAGTATCTGCCTTTGGGCCAAAGGTGGAACATTATTGAGTCAGCTATTTCTGCCCAGTCACAGTCAGACTTGATATCAAGGGCTCTCTGCCAGCAAGCGAAAGCTTGCTCAAAATCGTCTAGGTGCGTGAAGGCATTTCCCTGGTAAAAGTGTGCTTCAACCCAGTAGGGTCGGAGGGCAATCGCCTGTTGGTAGCTTTCTATGGCTTCCCTTGGTCTTAGTAGTTTTATCAGAACGTTTCCTAAATGGAAATGGAGATCTACCCAGTCGGGTTGAAGAGCAATCGCACGTCGGTAAGTTTCTATCGCTTCATCCTGTTTTTCTTGAGCAAAAAGAGCGTTGGCTAAGTGATAATGAGCTAGAGCCCATTCAGGTTCTATAGCGATCGCTTTACTGTAACTTCCTACGGCTTCAGTTGTTTTTCCTTGAGCTAAAAAAGCGTTGCCGAGATGAAGGTGAGCTAGTCCCCAGTCAGGTTTAATAACTATAGCTTTCTGGTAACTATCAACTGCCTCTGCTAATTTATTCTGATGTACCAGTGCATCTCCTAAGTTTAAATGCGCCCTTTCCCAGTTAGGTTTAACGACTATAGCTTTCTGGTAACTATCAACTGCTTCGGCTAATTTTCCCTGCTGTGAAAATGCCATTGCTTGGTTGTAATAGGTTTCTGGAAAGCTGGGAAAAAAAAGGGCGGCTTGCTTGTAACTATCTATTGCTTCATCTAACTTACCTTGGTGTGCCTGTACTTTACCTAACTGATTGAAAGCCTCCCCCAAAGTTTGGTACGGTTGGCAACCTTTTGGGTTTAGTTCAATTGCGCTGCGATACGCTGCAATCGCCTCTTGCAGACAGCATGAGATGAGTGATGAGATTAACAGAGAAGTATGTTCTGGTGATTCTCGAAATCCGGTGAGAATTTGTTGACGGGTCACGCCATTATAAAGACATTCGAGGTGGTAATTTTTACCTTGGGGGTCGGCATCTCGTTTTAGATAAGTGTGGTAAACTTTATCTATAAATTCTTCGTTGTTTAGGTTATTAGTTGCTTGTATAAAGTCTGCATCGTTGACATGGCAAGGCTCATTTGAATAGTCGTCGATCTGCTCTGTTTTAAGTAAAATTTCTCCTAATCGGCTATATGACTGTAAAGCTCCTGTGTTTATCTGCAACGCAAGCTGATAAAAAGCTTTACCCAAGCGGTTGTAAAATCCATGAAAATTTTGCTTCAGTTTAATGGCAATGCGGTAGGTGGCGATTGCCTCCTCTAGTTGACCTAGTTTTACCAAATTTTCGCCAATATTGTGGTGAGACCAAGCTGAATTGGGGTTGAGTTTTATGGCACGATTATAATAATTGATAGCCTCATCTAGGCGACCCAGTTGGGCAAAGATATCCCCCATGTTGTGATAAGACCAATAAAAAGTTGGGTTCTGCTCAATAGCACTTTTATAGGATTCAATGGATTCCTCTAATTTACCTTCCTGTTTGAGTTTGTTGCCTGCTTGAAAAAAGTTTAATGTCATTGTTGTTATCCTTTGTTTTTATCCTTTAAATCATTTTTAATACTTACAACCAACTCACTTACTCAATCCTTTTACAAATCATATTATTCAGCAATTGATGGCTCCCCATATCATATTTTACTACATTAACTTGGAGTATAGATAAATAAGAATCTTATTGATACTAAATTGTTAAATAATAACAACTTTACTTGAAAAGTATCCAATTTTTTTTTTTCAAGAGAACCATCCAAATCTATCTAACAATCGATTAGGAATCATACTAGATGCTTTTTCTGCTTGTTCCTGTGTGAAAACATCCCGCCATTCATCTACATTCCCTGTACGATAATGCGTACCTACCTTAAATGTGGGAGGTGGTGGCATAGTAAATCGCCATCTTTCTATTTCATAAAAATCCAAAATAGTATTAAAGAGTTCCTGTGAATTTTCTACTAAATCTTCCTGCCTGGTAAATAATATTTTAGGATAAAATAATGGATTTTCTTCTGCATCAAGCCAACTTTCTATCCACTTGATGGCTCCAGGTAGAGCCCAATTATCTATCTGCCAGCTTATTTGCTCTGTCAGCGACATACAAAAATAGTTTTTGGGAAGTTGTGAGCAATTAAATATGTGTACAGGACTCCTGTTATATCTGTAGAGATTATTGTGATGAACTTGAGAAAGAGTCACTTGCCGGGGATCTCTAACATTAACAATTAATCTATCAACAATTAAACTTATTGTCAACAAATTATATGGTTCTGCATACAAATGCGCTGATACTAAATTAGAAGTTGAGTTTTTATATGGTTCTTCAGTCAATAATTGTAAGTAGGTAGTATTTCCCTCAAAAATTGTTAAATATCTCGGCTTATCTGCATTGTCGCAATTATTGACCAGGTTTTGTAAAGCATTAAAAATGTATGTGCTTGCGGATTTTGCCAGGGTAATAAAACACATTCTTCCAAGGTTTCCTTGAGAGCGATCTTCGACAAATTTTATTTTATTTGACCGATAATAGCTGCGAAAAGCCTCATTTTGCTTGCCTTGTAGCATAAGTGCGTTTCCCAGCTTAAAGTGAAGTTCCACAGACTTAGGGTGAATTTCAACTGATTTTTGGTACCAATCTACCAAATTGTCTATTTGCCCTTGTGTCGCCAAAGCTTCCCCTCGCTGAGAGTATGCTTCTATTAAATCAGGTTGAAGTTCAATGGCGCGTTCATAGCTTTGACAAGCTTCATCATTTTTTTTAATTTGTAATAGCATGTTTCCCAACTGTAGATGTAAGTCCGCTGAATCAGGTTTCATGATAATAGCGTGTTGATAGAAAGCTATTGCCTCATCCAATTTTCCCTGTTGCTTAATGGTTTCTGCCCTAGTCAAGAAATTCTTTAGCAATTGTGGTTTGAGAGCTATAGCTGTTTGATAGCTTTCTAAAGCTTCGCTATATTTTTCTAGTTGCCAAAAAGCATTGCCGAGGTGGAAGTGAGCTTCGGCCCAGTCTGGTTTCAAAACTGTGGTGGTTTGATAGCTTTCTAAAGCTTCGCTATATTTTTCTAGTTGCCAAAAAGCA
>NZ_JAUBUJ010000249.1:0-1293 GCF_036705405.1 Microcoleus sp. B13-B6 | reverse complement strand
GCATAATTGTTACCAGCTAAGTCTTTAATTGCACCAGCAGCAATTTCAACGTAGTAACCAGTACCTTGCGCTAAATCCGCCGTGGGGTTAACTGTGACGGTACTACCGCTAACAGTGACATTTGTGGAGGTAACATTTATAGTTTCCACCACCGTGCCGTCGGTTTTCTTGATAACAATATTGCCAGTACCTTTTTGGACGGCTTCATTCAAGGTGACTACTAAATTAGCAGCAACTGCAACACTGGTGGCGTTATCTGCGGGGGTGAAAGTGGCAGTAGGCGCTGTGGTATCAGCGGCGACAGCAGTGTTGAAATTCCAAGCAGTTGCACCTGCAATGCCGACATAATTATTACCTGCTAAGTCTTTAATCGCACCAGTGGCAATTTCAACGTAGTAATCAGTACCGGGCGCTAAATCTGCCAGTGGATTAATGGTGACGCTACTACCAGTAACGGTGACATTGGGTGTGGTGACATCAATGGTTTCAACCACCGTGCCGTCGGTTTTCTTGATGACAATATTGCCAGTGCCTTTTTGTACGGCTTCACTCAAGGTGACGACTAAATCAGCAGCAACTGCAACACTGGTGGCGTTGTCTGCGGGGGTGAAAGTGGCTGTGGGGGCTGTGGTGTCAACGGCGACAGCAGTGGTGAAATTCCAAGCAGTTGCGTCTGCAATGCCGACATAATTATTACCTGCTAAGTCTTTAATCGCACCAGTGGCAATTTCAACGTAGTAACCTGTACCGGGCGCTAAATCTGCCAGTGGATTAATGGTGACGCTACTACCAGTAACGGTGACATTGGGTGTGGTGACATCAATGGTTTCAACCACCGTGCCGTCGGTTTTCTTGATGACAATATTGCCAGTGCCTTTTTGTACGGCTTCACTCAAGGTGACGACTAAATCAGCAGCAACTGCAACACTGGTGGCGTTGTCTGCGGGGCTGAAACTGGCAGCGGTGGGGGCTGTGGTGTCAACGGCGACAGCAGTGGTGAAATTCCAAGCAGTTGCGTCTGCAATGCCGACATAATTATTACCTGCTAAGTCTTTAATCGCACCAGTGGCAATTTCAACGTAGTAACCTGTACCGGGCGCTAAATCTGCCAGTGGATTAATGGTGACGCTACTACCAGTAACGGTGACATTGGGTGTGGTGACATCAATGGTTTCAACCACCGTGCCGTCGGTTTTCTTGATGACAATATTGCCAGTGCCTTTTTGTACGGCTTCACTCAAGGTGACGACTAAATCAGCAGCAACTGCAACACTGGTGGCGTTGTCTGCGGGG
>NZ_JAUBUJ010000070.1:0-46595 GCF_036705405.1 Microcoleus sp. B13-B6 | reverse complement strand
GACTAATTATGAAATGGAACCGAAAAATAAAAAATAAAGGTAACTTAGTTAATGCAGTTTAGATGTTTGACAGCTTAGGCATCTTATACCTAGAAAATAATTTAACAGCGGGCGCTTTTACGCGCGATCGCTTAGAAGTCCTCAACATCATTTCCGCCCAAGCTGCGATCTCCATCGAAAATGCCCGTCTCTATCAAACTTTAGAAGAAAAGGTGCAACAACGCACCGCCCAACTCGCCCAAGCAAACCAGGAAATTAGCAGTCTCAATAACAAACTTAAAGCCGAAAACCTCCGCCTCAGTGCTGAGTTAGAAGTCACGAAACGACTGCAACAAATGATCTTGCCCAAACAATCAGAACTTGATAAAATTAAAGGATTAGAAATAGCTGGATATATGGAACCTGCCGATGAAGTGGGTGGCGACTACTACGACGTGCTAACCCAAAATGATAAGGTAAAAATTACCATCGGCGATGTTACGGGACATGGTTTAGAAAGTGGCGTATTAATGATTATGGCGCAAACCGCCGTCCGCACTCTCCAACAAATGAACGAAACCGATCCGGTGAAGTTTCTTGATGTGTTAAACCGCACCCTTTATGCCAATATCGAGCGCATCGACTCGTCTAAAAACATGACCTTGGCTTTGTTAGATTATCAAGATAGTAACTTTACCCTCAGCGGTCAACATGAAGAAATAATTGTAGTCCGTACTGATGGTAACATCGAACGGATAGATACCACGGAACTCGGCTTTCCTCTGGGATTAGAGGAAGATATTGCTGATTTTGTTTGCCAAGTTGAAGTGCATCTTAATCCAGGGGATGTAGTAGTTCTTTACACAGATGGAATTACCGAAGCTGTAAATATAAATAAAGTGTATTACGGCATAGAAAGATTGTGCCATGTGGCCAAAGAAAATCGCCACAAAACGGCTGAAGAAATTCGACAAGCAGTAATTGATCATCTGCTGCAACATATTGACAAACATAAAGTTTTTGACGACATTACGTTGGTAGTCATAAAACAGAAATAACGCAAGTTGGTAATTGGTAATTGGTAAATTGTTTGAGCGTCCGACGATCGAAACCGACTTCACGCCCAACAATTTTGGAAATGGTGCGCGGACTCATACCAATTTTTTATGAGGCTGCATAGAATTCGATCCCCCCTAGCCAAGAGGGCGGGCACGGGGGCACCGCCCCTACTAAGGGGGGGACCGGAAGCTTCTTGAAGTCAACCCCTACTCCCCTTTTTAAGGGGGATTTAGGGGGATCGATATCTGTGCAACTTCACATTAAATTGGTATCAGGAAGGTGCGATCGAAAGCTGAGCGCCACGTCTGTGCTAAAATCCAAAATTCCTCAAACACATCAACCAACTTGTGGTAAAGTTTTGTGTCGATCGCCCGTTAGCGGAGTCCTCCCAGAGGATCGGTCAAATATCAATGCAAGTTCAGTTAAACGCGCTCACAGCAATGTTTTTGCCAATTTTCCCCCTAGCTCAAACAATCGCCGCACCTCCCGCCCAACAACAACTGCTGATCCAGCCAGAAGCCCCCCTACCCGAAAACCAACTGGATTTACCACCACAGCCAAGCAGCAGCTTGCTAAAAACGATAACTGTGCCCCAACAAGTGCGCGTTTTACCGGGAAAACTCGACAACATCCCGGTTTTCAACAGCAACAGTCCGGAAGTCGTGCAAACCGAAGGCATTTTGCTCTCCACATTTCCCCAGGAATCAAAACAAGTACCTTCGGCTCATTTAAACTTTGCCTTCAAAGGCCGATTTGACATCTTTGCCCACCACATCGCCAGGGCTAAAAATCGCGAAGAAACTCGCACCTTATTTCAAGGAATAATTGTCCACAATCCTAACTCCGAACCTGTTACTTTAAATGTCTTGCAAGGAGCAACTTATTTAACTCGGCCGGATGCCTTGTTTGTCGATTTGCCGTCGTATTTAGAAAATAGATTCGGCACTGTGTTTGCGGGGCCTGGAAGCCGCATCACGAGCGATGTATTGCGGGGGTTCAGACAAGCCATTTTGCCCGCTGCGATCGAGATTCCGGGCAATCAGAGCCGAATGCTGATGAATTTGCCGATACCTGTGGGGAATGTCACGCCTTCTTCCAACGGTCGATCGACCTTAATGCGAATGTCGAGCAGCAATTCGGTTTATGTAGCGTCATTAGCAATGTTTGCTCCTCAAAGTCAAGGAGGAGTCGAACAATATCCGACTTTAGAAGAGTGGGAAAATATTTTAAATACCAAAGGTTTAGCAGGGCCCAGAGATTTAGCACCAACTCCGAAAGGCGAAAATCCGGTGCAAAAAATTTATGGCCGCGTGGCAGGAGTCGCTGAAGGTTCCCAGTGGCAAGCTAAAATTACGGACAATTCGAGAACCGATTATTTAACTATTCCCAAGCGCGGCGAGTCATTTTCCTATGCTTTGAGCACAACGGATACGGGGACTTTTGGCACCGGTCAAATTCAAAGCGCTAAAATGTTAGCTCGCTATCCCGATACTGCTTATTCTGCTCACGGTAATTACGGGATTCAATACAACTTAACTTTTCCGCTTTACAACAAATCTCGTGAATCCCAATCTGTTAGCATTAAAATGCAAACACCCGTCAAGGCAAATACAGAAGCGGGGGGATTGATGTTTTACGATCCTCCTGAAAATCGGATATTTTTCCGAGGTACGGTGCGGGTGATGTTTAAGGATGATACGGGCAAGACTTTGACGCGCTACATTCACATCGTGCAGCGCAGGGGACAGCAGGGGGAACCTTTGGTGAATGTGAATATGAAGCCGGGGGAACGCCGTTTGGTGCAGGTGGATTTCTTGTATCCGCCGGATGCGACGCCGCCCCAAGTTTTGACTGTGCGATCGAGTAATTAGTTATTGGTTGACGGTTGGCTGTTGACGGTTGACGGTTGACTTTTGACTGTTGACTGTTAACCTTTTGGTTTTTGTGTTAATGAGTTAAGAGAAGCATTACAGTGGCTTGCAGCCGCATGAGGTACACTAAGCCAAACATTTTCAACAGCTTGCTGCGAGCTGACCGGTCAGATCGCACATGGGACGGATTTAGCCCAGAACTTATTACTTTTTTCATAAGCCGAAGTGTTTTTTAAGACAAGACCTTAACGCCATCTTTTGCCGCTTGCGAGTGTAAATCATCTTGTTGACAGCCAAGCAGCTTGTCATCTACCATAGGTATGGAATTTGATAGGACTTGAATTACTGGCAAGGTATAGAGAAATATCTGTTAGCTCTGACCAACAGAAGTTTGCCACCGGGTGTTCTATATCTCATTGCCCGAATTTTACATGAACTTTTTTAATATCTGGTTCCACACTAAGCATGGATGAGCTTTGAGCATTCAGTAATCATTAATGCCGTCTGGCAGGTAGAACGTTGAGTTGATATGAATACAGCACCTTTATTCGTGAATCATTATCAGACTAAACTTCAGATTGATAATCCTTTTTTCGATGTTTTTTTGGTAGTTGCTTTAATTGTCTTATTTTTCATTACTTTACGTCCGTCTTTTAATGACGATACACTATCTTCTTTGCAGACGAATCAGTTGAAGGGTTTTGCAATTATTCTGATCCTCTTTAATCACTTATGCTATTACACTGAACCTGCACCCTCTCTGTATGGAATTTGGTCAGAAGCTGGCATGGTTGGAGTTGCTATCTTTTTAATTTTTTCTGGGTATGGATTATCTATATCTATGCAAAATAAAGGAATTAAAGGGTTCTTCTTAAAAAGAGTATCCAGGATATTAATTCCCATAGTATTTGCTCTAGGGTTGCTGCTTTTTTTGAAAATATTATTAGAAGGAGTCGAGCAAAATATTTTGCTTGAGCTTCCACGAATATTATTTTTTATGTATAGCTTAGATGGTAAAACTTGGTTTATAATTTTTATTTTATTCTGGTACTGTCTCCTTTATTTAACTTTCAAATTTGGTCTTTCAAATCAGCATAAATTAATATTTTTATTCTTGATATCGCTGGCGCTAATTTCTATCCCAGAAACTATGTTTTTGGCAAAAGTAAATGCTTTCAGCTTTCCTTTTGGTTGCTGGATGGGACTAAATTCATCCTTGATCAAAGACAAAATTAATAAAATATTGAATGACAAAATATTAAGTTATATAGGTTGTATAGTAGGTAGTATTTTATTGTCCACATTCCTATTTAAGGCATCAGAGATATTCCACTTTCGTGCTTACTCGGCAATTTGGTCAATTTTAGTTTTAACTGTTATACTGTCTGGTTCTTGTATTATCTATCTTAGTGCTTTTAGGAAGGTAAAATTTAATTTGCCTGCAGAATTAATAGCTTGCACTTTTGTCGTTTCAATTTTATATCTAAATTATTTGAGTATGGTTTTTGACCTCGCTATTGAAGGACCAGCAAATATCTATTGGTGTTTAATTCGTAGTATTTTACACATTTCAATAAGTCTCACCTTGCTTTTTTTGATTTCTTTATTGACAAAATTTAAAGTTTACTCTCTATCTCTCTGCTTTTTAGGAGATATTTCTTTTGAATTATTTCTGACTCATAATACGTTCCTTATTCATTTTGACTTTATTTTGTTTAGGGGGCCTGTAGCTATAACCTTGGTCATTTACTTCTTACTTGTTTGTTGTCTTAGTTTGGTTTTAAAGCGACTCAGTGCTAAGACTGTAAGGGCGCTGAGTACAGCCTACCAAAAATAGCTAGACCAGATCGCAGACCTAATCCACCCGTAGATTTTTTCCGTCCTCATTACAGCGCTTTTCAACCGCATGAGGTACAGTAACAGCAATTAACAAACCAATTTTGAATGTCTTTAAGGGAAATAAGATATAAAGCATCTTTAAGGACTATTTCTAAAGAGTCGCGGCTGCTAATAACAAGAGAACGTAAAATTTATTTAAGTTTAGACCAAGAATTTTCAATTGGATTAAAATCAGGAGAATAAGGAGATAAATAAATAACCCTAGCTCCGGCTGCTTCAATGAGTTCTTGAATACCCTTAACTTTATGAGCAGAAAGATTATCCATCACAACAACGCCTCCCGGTCAGAGGCAAGGAACTAATATATCCTTAGTCAACTGCCAACAGTCAACTGTCAACAGTCAACTGCGAACTGTCAACAGTCAACTGTCAACAATTAACTAATTAAAGCGTCAAAGACTGAGGATTTGTCTCAATCAATTTCGCTAAATCTTGCAAGAAAGACGCCGCGTCAGCACCGTAAATAATCCGGTGATCGCAAGTAATATTCACCTGCATTTGCCGCTTCACTCCCATCAAACCATCCTCGTTTGCCACTACTTGCGGCCGCGAAGAGCCGATCGCCAAAATCGAGCCTTGATTCGGCGGCAAAATCGCGTCAAACTTGTCTACTCCAAACATTCCCAAATTGGAAAGAGTGAAAGTTCCCGTGCTGTATTCATCCGGCTTCAACTGCTTGGTGCGGGCGCGATCGACTAAATCCTTCCAAGTGCGGGAGAGCGAATAAATATCGAGGCGATCGGCATTTTGCAACACCGGCGTAATCAAACCGCCGCCATCCATCGCCACCGCTACCGCCACATTAATATCAGCGCGGTGTTGAATACCCGACTCCACATAACAAGCATTCAGCAGAGGATGTTTTTGTAAAGTTACTGCTACAGCCTTCGCCAGCATAGCCGTCATCGTGACGCCCTTGGACTTAATTTGTTTGTAGAGTTTGTCCAGATTATCAGTAGTAATTGTGTAACCCACGCGGAAAGACGGCACGCTCAAACTTGCTTCCATATTCCGCACCACCGCATTTTGCAGCGCATTCATCGGTACTCTTTGGCCCGAAAGTGCGATCGCCGGGACTGGTGCGGGTGCGGGTTTGGCTGCTGCGGGGGCGGGTGCTGCAGATGCCGGTGCGGGTGCTGCGGGAACTGTTACCGCTTGCTGAACCGGAGCTGGTTGAGCTTTGCCGGCTGCTGCTTCCACATCCTCTGCGACAATGCGACCGTTGGGCCCGCTGCCTTTGATAGAATTCAAATCTACTTTAAACTCTTTGGCTAACTTGCGAGCGCGGGGAGAAACGACGCTGCGGCCGTTTTGGCGGCTGACATTTTGCTGCAAACCTGCTGAGGATGTAGCTGCGCTCACAGGAGCGGGGCTGGGAGCGGGGGCGGCGGCTGCGGTTGGGGCGGCGGATCCTTGCTGCTGAGCTGCGGCGATTTCGGCTTCTGTTTCTGCTACCAGGGCGATTGCCGCTCCTACCGGAGCAACTTCGCCCGCCGGTACGATAATTATTGCTAAATAGCCTTCGTAGAAAGACTCGACATCCATGTCGGCTTTGTCGGATTCAACCACTACCACCGTTTCGCCTTTTTCTACTTTGTCTCCGGCGGATTTGACCCAGGAAACAATTTTGCCCTCTGTCATGGTAGAACTCAGGGCTGGCATGAAAACTTCGCGAATCATCTGTAAAAAGTCCTTTTGTGTTGGTAATAGGTAATCGGTATTTGGCAATTGATAATTGGCGATCGGCCACCGGCAATACTTATTATTATGCCAGTCTCTCGCATTCTTGATGTGTGACTGTTGACTCAAAATCAATTGCCAATTACCGATCGCCAATTACCACTTACCAATTTCTAAATATCACCTCGAATTTCTTCGACTATGCCGTCGCGGAGGAGTATTTCTACTTGCATTTTTTGAATCAAGTTTTCTCCGAGCCCGACAGTGAATGTGCCGTCAATTTGACCTTGACTCACTTCTTGTTCCAGGTCTAGCACCTGCACTTGCTGAAGCTGTTGCAGGTTTTGGTTTTTCTGTTCTAGCAGTTCGCTTTTTCTTTGATTCACCTGCACTTGAATGTTTTCTATTTGCTGCATTACTTGCGGGCCTGGGGGCTGCAGATTTTGCTTTTGGATTTCTGAAATCATCCGCTGCCCTTGCATTTCTAACTGTTGTAGCTGAGAGTCTATTTGGTTGATTTGGGCTTGGAGTTGCTGTTGAGCTTCTTCTTTCCAGCGGGGAGTAACGACGACTTTAACGTTAATCGATCGCTTCAAGAGTAATTGTGGTTCCATAAAGTTGTTGCTTGTCAATTAGGAATTAGGCATTAGTCCTGGGCCATTAGTTGGTAAATATGAACTAATGGCCCAGGACTGAGGACTCGGACTCGGGACTCGGGTGTTGGGATAATTTTTTCTTTTCCATTCCCCAAGTCCTGCGAATATTTCAAAACATCCCGTCAATCATATCGCGGTAGTGTTGCGTCACAACCGGGCGCTTAATTTTCAGGGTCTGGGTCAACATTCCATTTTCCATCGAAAATGGCTCCTGAATCAACCGGAACGGGCCGATGCGATCGTCCGCGCGGTATCCGGGGCGATTTTGCACCTCTCGGTTCAATTCTTTTCGGAATAAATCTTGAATAGTCTTGCTATTCCAGTCAATTTCGTGTAATGGGGGATTCTGAGTTTCTGCCCATTTCTGCACGGCTTCTGCATTGGGGACAATTAAGGCGCCGACTGATTTCTGGTCTTGACCTACTAGCATAATTTGGTCGATGTAGGGGCTGCGGAGGCAGGCGTCTTCTATGGGCTGGGGTTCGATGTTTTCGCCGTTGGTGAGGACGATCGTATCTTTGGCCCGCCCGGTCAAGATTAAGTCGTTTCCCGGTGTCAGCCAGCCCAAGTCGCCGGTGTCGAACCAGCCCTCGGAGTCGATCGCCTTGGCAGTCGCTTGGGGATTAAGATAATAGCCCTGCATAATTTGCGGCCCCCGCGCCAATACTAAACCGCGCTGGCCTGTGGGCAGTTGCTGTCTGGTTTCTGGGTCTACTATTTTAATTTCCGTATGGGCTAGAGGCTGTCCTGCGGAACCTTTAAGATTGTGCCAAGGGCGGCGCACAGTTAAAACCGGCGAAGTTTCGGTTAAACCGTATCCCACTAACAAACCGATATTCGCTATTTCAAAGAAATTGTCTATATGCGCGGCCAAAGAACCGCCACCGCTAATCGCCCATTTTAAGCGTCCCCCTGTAGCTTCCCTGACTTTTTGGTAAACCAGTTTTTCGGCGAGGGCGTGTACGGGCGACAACACAATGCTTTTGGTGCGGGCGATTAGTTTTTCGGAAGCAGAAGCCGGTTTCAAACTAAGAGTTAATCCTTGGAAAATGCGGCGGTTCTCGATGTATTGCTGGCTGGCAGATAACAGGAAATCCACCAATTTTTGTTTGTTAGGTGGCTGTTCCCGAAATTGCTTTTGTACGGCCTCATAAATCGATTCCCAGATGCGCGGAACGCTGACCATGTACTGGGGTTTGTAAGTTTTAAAGTCTTGTTTGAAATAGCGAATATTGGTGTAAATTTGCGTGCATCCTTGGGAAAGCAGGAAGTATTCGACGCTGCGTTCGTAGGCGTGCCAACTGGGCAGAATGCTGAGGGCGCCCTCGCCGGCTTCGGGCTGGAGAACAGTGCCCAAGGTGGTGAGTTGGTGCAGCAGGTTCCCGTGAGTCAGCATGACGCCTTTGGGTTTGCCGGTGGTGCCGCTGGTGTAGAGGAGGGTGGCGAGGGTTTGAGGCTTGTGGTTGGTGGGTTTGAGGGGACGGTTTGCCCCTGTGGTCATCACTTGGGAAAATTTGACTGTGTTGAGGGTTTGGCTGGTTTCCGGTTCTTCGTCGGAGAGGAGGACGATGAGTTGGATGGGCAAATCTGGGAGGCGGTGTTGCAGTTTTTTCAGTAATGCCAGGTTTTCGACTACCAAGGCGCTGCTGCCGCTGTCTTGGATGATGTATAGGAGTTCTTGAGGGTCGGCGGTGGCGCCTCGAACAACGTTCGCGGCCCCGGCCATCATGATACCTTGGTCGGCTATCAGCCAGCGGGGGCTGTTGTCTGCGAAGAGGGCGACGCGGGGAGGGACTGCTTCTTCGGGATTTGGTTCAATGCCGAGGGCTTGGAGGCCGGCGGCGAATTGCTGGATTTGTTGGTAGAGGTCGGTGTAGGTGAGTTTGATTTCTGGCTGGCTGTGGGGGTCGTGGAGGGCGACGGTTTGAGGAAATCGCTGTTTGACGATCGCCCAAATTTCGGGTATCGATCGAATGGAACTGTAATCGATTAGCTTGCTGAGGTTCGCGCGTTCGCGATCGGTCATTTGGGATGATGTGTAAGATGCTGGGTTGTTCATAGTTATTTTTGCGAGTTGTGCGAGATTAAAGTGTTTTATCTAAATCTAGTATGAAATGTATCCTAACTGTATCTGCTTGGGTAGGGACAGTTTGCAAATCTGTCTCTACCTTTTAATTTTTATTTTCTCTTATTTGTTGCCTTTTAAGTTGACACTTTTGGTTTAATTTTGTTACAGAAATCGATGAACTGACGGAAAGTAGTCAGTTGTTCGGGCTGAATTTGAATCCTTGTCAATAGTTGTTCCAAATAAAATGGCTTGAGTACATCTCCCGGTCGTTTTTTTGAATAGGTAATATTTTTAGCTTCAAATAACGCTCTCAAATAAGCTCCGTGAAACTGAGCGTGAGTATTAAAGTCTTGATATCTGCCCATATTTTCGGGACAGTTAACTGAAACATCGTAATATTTAGTATAATCTAGCAAAGGTTTGTTTTGAGGATTTCTGGAATAAATCTTCCGATTACCCAACAGCCAAGTTTCCAAGCAGCGATTCTGAAATATCAGCACAAGTTCTGCATTGTATAATTTCAATTTCTGCTCAGTTAAAAAATCATAAATTTCTGTTGTGAGTTCGGCAACAGTATTTTCCTCGGCATCGAGACATACTACAAAATAGCTGTATTTTCCGTTTGAGTTAATTTCGGCGATCGAACGCGGGATAAAATCGTATATTAATGAAGGATATCCTTCACCGCTAATCAAGTAATAATTTTTTTCATTCACATCATCGCAATTATCAACTCGCTGCAATTCCGGTAAAAGATGAGCCAGCCATGCAGGATAAACTTTTCTCTCGGATTGCTTCCCTTCGACTAAAAAATACAGATTCATCAAACTTTAATTCCCTCGCTGTATTCTTCTAGATTAATCAGTTGCGTAAAAGCTTGATGCCTCGATTTTCCCAACTTCAAATCTTTAGCATCTATCACAGTTACAACCCCACCTTTGCGAGTGACTATTTTCCAGTGCTCCATCCCAATATTATTGATTATGTAGGGATGGTGGCTGGTAAGAATGAATTGAATATTTCTATTTTCTACAATTAAATCTGTCACCACATCAATACAGTTAATCCCCAAGCTGTTTTCAAATTCGTCGATCAGGATTACAGTGCCTTCGGGCGACAAGTACAGTTCACTAATATGAATTAGCGTTTTCAGCATTCCTGATGAAATGTTATTTTGAAATATCCAATCAGTGACACCTTTCTCTTTTATCTGAATGGGAAAACTCGTAAATGATGAAGTGTCATCTTCTACCGCTTCTATTTTTACATCTTCAACTTGAGGAAATATTTCTATAAATGTGCGTTTAATGTTATTAAAAACCTCTGAGTAGTCGCGATAAATAAAAGCGAGTTTAATTTGAAGTGGCAAGTTGCTTGCTTTAAGGTTATCCAAGGCAATCTCAATTTTTGAAATTGTTGTCCTCATGATATCGTAAAAACCATCAAGGGAACTCATATTGTTTATAACTATTTGATTAAAAGCCTGGTGAACAGGTGAAATATCTTCCTCTTGATTTAAAATTTCAACAGCACTTTGAAATGGCGATAATTTAGGAGTTTTATTCCCGTTAAGTATAATTTCATTAGCTATTCTGTCTATAATTACATTTCCCTGTCTCCCTAAATATTCTCTAATAATCCTAAATTCATTAGTTTCGTCTTCCTTATCAAGAATCATGGGCAGATTTTTTTTTGTTTCAAATTGACCTTGCCAGCGGTACTCAACATTATTTACTGTCGAGAATGTAATATCCCAACCTAAACCATTTGAGGACTCACCATTGGCTATCTCTTTTAAACGCAAAATTCCTTGCAAAATTTGTGTTTTGCCCACACCAGATACCCCAACTAATAAAGCCAAGTTGGAAAAATATATCGGTTCAAAACGCCACTCTCGTAAATTATCCCAAAAAGCTAATTTTTTAATTCTCATTTCCGCGTCCCCTCAATTATTTGCGTCCCTCAGTATTTATCAGCCTGCATCTGCGGTTAAAAACTCCCCTCAAAAACCGATTCCAGCCCCATCTCCATCAATTCTACTATAGCAATCCTAAATGATTCAGATAAATTTGTAGGGGTAGTGCTACCCCTACTCCCCGTGCCTACCCCCTATCTATCGGGGCAACCACGGGGGGATTGCCCCTACAATAATTAGGCGAATGATTTAGGGTTGCTATAGATGCCGAGCAAACGAGTACATACATCGATGATCGCACTTTAACATAACTGGGTGCTGATGGCGCACCTTACCCCACAATAAAATTGAACTATGAGTGGAACAGGCATCTTGCCTGTTCATGAAACTCGTGCAATATCTCAGATTTAAGCAACATGGCGCGGTGAATCAACCATCGGCGCAGTACCAAACAAATGTCTGAGATAACTGCGACTGAGCTCGCGGTTCCAGCGCCGCAGACGCACCATCACTCGCGTGAATGTAAAAGTCAATTCCACCACCAAAGAAAGCTGTTTGAGACTGAGTGAATTATTAAACACATCATTACCGTGCGTGCGTTCAATCTGATGGTGTTTCAGCAAAGCAATCAAGTTTTTAGTAGAGCCTTTCAGTTGATTGAAATAACTCTGGAAGAAGGCCCAGCGGCTGAAACCCCAAAACTTAGCCAAATGATTGATCTCATCCTGTAAAGGCTGGGAAATTGCCTGTTGCAACGCTCCTGTTGAGTGTACCATCAACCATAAATAAACAGAAGTAGCTCCCCACTCGGTACTCAAGCGACTAATCACGTGTTTGTAGGTATCTTGCCAAGCGTCACCTGTGGATTGACAACCATTAACAGAGTTGGGTTTAACTTGCAGTTTTTCTGCTGTAAGTTGCTGGTAAATTTTTCTAAATGTCGGGCAATGTTGGCGTTCTTCTTTTTCCCAGACACCTATCTCTAGAATGTTGCCGTTGTCATCAAAAATTCCTCCCATAAACCGCGCCATTTGCGGGTAAATATGCTGTAAGTAGCACCAACTTTCTCTACCGTAGCTGTGGATGGGAGCTTCAATTTCTGCCGCACTTGCCAAAATTTGTAAAAATATTTCTGGCTTGACACCAATAATTTGGTCGCGAGTGATTCGTTGCCAATCTATGGGTTCCCAAGGGCGGGGATGCGGGTTGGAAAATTGCTGGGGTAGATCGGAAAGTCGATCGCTCAAAACTTCCAATGACATATAATGGTCGATGAGGGAGTTAATCCTTGCCCGACTTTGCAAGTAGCGAGGGCTTTGATACTGATTTCCAGCCAAATCAATTGTATACACCTTACCAGTAGCTTTCATTGTTTCTGCCTGTTCGTAACTTTTACAGCTATTGTGCAAAAGGCATTTGGGAAGCGGCAATGAGTAAGCTGCAGGCTGCTCAATTACTACGAGTTGCTTGGAGTTAGCCGAACTCAGGTGAAGCGGCATGAAGTAGGGTGAACTACACAACACATGATAGCCGTAATCTGCGCCGAAGAGTAGCTTTCCTCCCATCAATTATCTGCGTGCATCAGCGTTAATCAGCCTACATCTGCGGTTAAAAACCCACATAATTTTGCCGCCACCAAGCGCGCACAAACTTAATCTCCTCAAACGTATAACGTTCTTCCAAAAAATCATAAATTGCTCTCAGTTTTTCATCCCCCATAACTTCAATAGCGTACACTATCGCCTGCTGGCGTTCCGGTTCCACTAACAAATTTATATCAACTTCCCTGCCCATTTCCATCAATTCTATCAGATGCCCCGAAATAGTATTAGGACTCATACCCCGCGCATTCGCTATTCCTTGAACTGTCAAGCCTTGTCGGTATAATTCCCAGGTTTGCATCTGCGAATAAGACGCAATGTTGGGAAGATTGGGAAGATTAGCAACATCAGAAGATGCAGTACCATTCGGCAATCCTTGTTCTTGGCAAAAATTGCGAATGGCCTCCAAGAAAACCTTACCGTACTTATCTCGCTTGTTGCTACCAACGCCGTAAACATCCTCGAATTCTCTGAGATTTTGCGGGCGTTTTTCTGCCATGTCTCGCAAGCTTTTATCAGCAAAAACCACGTAAGGTGGCACAAATTGTTCGTCGGCAATTTGTTTGCGTAGCGTCCGCAGTATGGTAAATAAAGCTTCTACTTCTACTGCCAAAGAACGAACTTTCGCCTGTACTTCCCGCTGCGGTTCAATGGCGATTTCAACTGTGCGCTGACGTTTCATAATTTCCCAACTTTTTTCATTCAGTTTTAAAATGGGAAACCCGTCTGTTCTTTCCTCTAAAAAACCTTGATTTACCAGCGATCGACTCAACTTTTTCCATTCATCAGCACTTCTATCTTTGCCTATTCCGTAAGTAGAAAGTTGGTGGTGCTGGTATTGCAATACTTTTTGATTTTTTGAACCGCGCAGCACGTCTATAATATGATTCATGCCGAATTTTTCTTGGCATCTCGCGACGCAAGAAAGAAATTTCATTGCCTCAATCGTCCAATCTTCTACTGGTTTTTGGTTGCAACAGTTATCGCAAGTACCGCAGTTTCCGGGGAATGAATCGCCAAAATAACTTAACTGGATTGTGCGGCGGCACTCGGTGGATTCTGCATAGTTGATTACTCGCCGCAACTGTTGGCGGGCAATTCGTTGTTCTTGCGGGTCAGGTTTTTGCTCGATGATGTAGTCGATCATTTTGACATCGCCGTAGCCAAAAAATAAGCTGCAATGGGCGGGTTCGTTGTCTCGGCCTGCGCGGCCAGATTCTTGATAGTATCCTTCGAGATTCTTGGGTAAGTCGTAGTGAATTACAAACCGCACGTCTGGTTTGTTAATGCCCATACCGAAGGCTATTGTGGCTACCATTACTTGCACGTCGTCGCGAATGAAGCGGGTTTGATTTGTGGCGCGAGCGACATCGTTCATGCCAGCGTGGTATGGTAAGGCTTGGATGCCGCTTTGTTGCAATTTATAGGCAACTTCGTCAACTTTTTTGCGACTGAGGCAATAGATAATTCCCGAACCGCCTTTTTTTTGGATGATTTGCAAAACTTCGGCAAAACTGTGCTTGGTTTTGGGGCGAACTTCGTAGTATAAATTGGGGCGGTTGAAGCTGGCGACGTGGATGTAGGGATTTCGCAGAGTTAACTGCTGGATTATGTCTTGGCGGACGCGCTCGGTGGCGGTGGCGGTTAGTCCCATAATGGGAATGTCGGGATATCGATCGCGCACTCGCTGCATTTGCCTGTATTCTGGTCGAAAGTCGTGCCCCCATTCCGAAACGCAGTGGGCTTCGTCGATCGCAAATGCCGAAATTCCTAACTTATTTGCTACTATATCTAAAAACGGTAAAAATCTCTCACCCAGCAAGCGTTCGGGTGCAACGTAGAGCAATTTAATCTTACCTTCGAGAATTGCTGTTTCGCGCGATCGGGTTTCCTGAGAGCTCAAAGTGCTGTTGAGAAAAGTCGCCCCAATTCCATTATCCTGCAAAGCCTCCACCTGGTCTTGCATCAGAGCAATTAACGGCGACACAACCACTGTCAATCCCGGTTTCAACAGTGCCGGTAATTGAAAACACAAAGACTTGCCACCGCCAGTCGGCATGACAATCATCATATCCCGTTTTTGTAAAGCAGCTTCGACAATTTCCTGCTGTCCCGGACGGAAAGAGTCATAGCCAAAAAAATGTTTAAGAGCTTGTTCCAGGGACAGTGGCACAGAAGATATTGGCGGATGAGACGCTGACATTTGCAGTAGTTGGTTGTTGGCTTCTCAACTATTCTATGCCTTTTGAGCACAAATACAGTTACAATAATTGAGAATCTCAATTTAAGCAGAAAAACTGATGCCGAAAGCAATTTGGAATGGTGCCGTTTTGGCCGAGAGCGACAAGTGCGAAATTGTAGACAACAACTATTATTTCCCCGCCGATGCCATCAACCGTGAGTATTTCAAGGACAGCAGCACTCACACTACTTGCGGTTGGAAAGGTGTTGCTAGTTACTACAGTGTCGAAGTCGGCGGACAAGTGAATAAAGACGCTGCGTGGTACTATCCTACTCCGAAAGATGCTGCTAAAAATATTGCCGGATATATTGCTTTTTGGAAAGGAGTTAAGGTAGAAGCTTAGGTTTTTTCCGCAGGTTTGTTAGCTGGCGATTCCGACAGGCCGCCAGGGAATTAATTCCCTGGCTCATAGCTGAAGTCGTCTTAAGACGACTGTGGAAATTAGGGAGGAATAGGGAGCATCTCAATGAAAGCAGGCAAGCTAGAAATTGGAGTTTTGAGGCAGGAGGCAGGAGGCAGGAGGCAGGAGGGAAGAGGCAGGAGGGAAGAGGGAAGAGGAAGAAGGAAGGAGCCAGAAGAAGTGTTTTTACAAATATGAGATGCTCCCGAGGAATAACATAAGTTGCGATAAGTTCAAATAGAAATAATATCTAATATCTACTGATAGCGATTGCTCCTCTGATAATTGTCAATGCTTTAAAATATAGGACAGAGCTTAATTAAATTCAATACCATAACCGCTATATTTAACAGTCCTCTTTGAGAGGACTTTCGCTATGAGACGGGGGTTTTGAACCCCCGGCGGACTGTTGGAGAAGCGAAAGCATCCTCAAATTTTAATCTTTTTCCCAAACGGCGACAGCTTCCGCACCCAAACCACGACGAACAACAATCGGTTCGCTTTCTGTCAAATCGAGAATGGTAGAAACTTGATATCCCGGATCGGAACCGTCATCGACAATGACATCTACTAACTTTGAAAAACAGTCAAAAAGTTCAGCTTTGCCAAAACTTTCTCCTTTTCCTGCTGGCACGGGTGCTGCACCTTCATCATCCGTGGTAATGTTAGCGGATGTTGAAATAATTGGATTTCCCAAGGCTTCCAACAGTGTAAAACAAAGCCGCTGGTCGGGAACGCGAATTCCAGTGGTTTTCCGTTTTGGGTTCATTACCAACCGTGGCACTAACTTGGTAGCTGGCAGCAGAAATGTATAAGGCCCAGGTATTAACCGCTTGATAATTCTGTATGCTTCATCGCTGACGACAGCATAGTCGGTGATATTTGACAGAGAGGAACACAGGAACGTTAAAGGCTTATCATTGGATAGTTGCTTGATCTGCCTGACTCGTTCTACAGCAGACTTGGAGTTGAGATCGCAGCCGATCGCGTAAACTGTATCTGTCGGATAAAGCATCACTGCCCCATCTTTCAGAGCTTTTTGAATTTTCTCGATCCGGTCTCTTTGGGGTGCAACTGGATGCACTTCGTAAAAAGTTGCCATGTTAAGATATTGCAGGCTAAGTGGGCGATCGAAATATCGAGTGAAACAATCAATGCTAAAAATTAATTGTTAACAATGAACAAAATAGCTTATTTTGACTGTCCAACCGGCATTGCTGGCGATATGTGCATCGGAGCTCTCATCCACGCCGGCGTTCCTTTAGAATACCTAATCGAAAAACTCAATTTGCTCGGCATTTCGACAGAGTACCAGTTGCGGACGGAATTAGTCCACCGGAATACTCAACAAGCAACTAAATTTTATGTCGATTTAGCTGCGGATTTGTCGTTAAAACCAGAAAATCCCGCTACCGAACTCGATCCCTCGGAAACCGAATCCCCGACTTTCGACGCCCGCCACCACCATCATCACGGGGAAGAACATTCTCACAGTCACGGCGAAGCAGATGCCGAAATTAGCCACAGTCATCACCGCAATTTACCCGAAATTGAGCAAATCATCGTCTCTGCAAAATTGCCTCCGCGCGTGGAAGCCTGGAGTTTGGCCGTATTTGGCAAATTAGCAGAGGCAGAGGCTGCAGTACACGGTATCCCCGCAAGCGAGGTTCACTTTCACGAGGTGGGGGCGACGGATGCAATTATTGATATTGTCGGTACTTGTTTGGGTTTGGATTGGTTGGATATTCAGGAGTTTTACTTTTCGGCGATGCCGACTGGTGGCGGTACGGTGAAGGCGGCCCACGGCCGATTAGCGGTGCCGACGCCGGCGGTGATGCGATTGTGGGAAACGCACCAAGTGCCGGTTTATAGCAATGGGATCGATCGCGAATTGTGCACTCCTACGGGAACTGCGATCGCCTGTACTCTCGCCGCTAGTTTCGGGCCACCACCGTCGATGCAAATTCAGGCGATCGGTTTGGGTGCAGGTTCTCGAAACCTGGCAATTCCTAATATTTTGCGCCTCTGGATTGGGGAGAAGTCAGAAGGGGAGAGGGGGAGAGTGGGAGAGGGGGAGAGTGGGAGAGTGGGAGTGGGGGAGAGTGGAGGAAAGACGGGTAGTCATTCCCAATTCCCGATGCCCCATGCCCGATTCCCAATGCCCAATGCCCCATTCCCAATGCCCAATTCCATAGAAACTATTACGGTGTTGGAAACGCAAATTGATGATTTGAGTCCGCAGGCGATCGGCTATGTTTTTGATGCTTTGTTTACCGCCGGAGCTCTGGATGTTTTTACTGCCCCAATTGTGATGAAAAAGTCGCGGCTGGGGGTTTTGTTAACTGCGATTTGTCATCCAGAATTTCAGGATGCTTGCGAAGCTGTGATCTTTCGCGAGACTACTACTTTGGGAATTAGGATCTCGACTCAACAGAGAACTATTTTACACCGAGAAATCCAGACAGTTAAAACAGAATACGGCGAAGTCAAGATAAAAGTTGCGAAGTCTGGAGAAACGATTGTTAATGTACAGCCGGAATACGAAGATTGCGCGGAAATTGCCCGACTTAAAAATATTAGTTGGCGGGAAGTTCACCGCTTGGCGCTGCAAAGTTGGTACGATCGCACTTAATCCATTACAGGAACTTACATCTTGCAGCATTTTTAGGAACAGGCAAGATGCCTGTTCCACAAGAATTTAATTCAACCAATAAGAAATAACAAATAACTAAAGCCTAGGGTTTGGTAAAATTTGGTGTTGCCATTGCTCGAAAGCGGGGATTTTTGAGCGATCGTCTTGTTCAACGATCGCGACATTAAATTTGCTAAATACCGCCAATTTTCAACACTGCAAGAGTATGTCGTGGTGCAAGTTGAACAGCCCGGAGTAGAAATGTTTCGGCGCAATCAACAGGGGCAATGGGTTCTATTCGAGTATGGTTTAGGCGATTGCTTGCAACTTGAATCGGTGAATATAGAAATTGCGATCGCCGATTTATATCGCCAAGTAGAATTTTCTTAAAAATTTACCTGTTAAGGGATTTGATATTAATTATCCTAGCAATTTTTTTAATCATTTGAACGAACCGCGAAGACACGAAGATCGCGAAGAAAGAACAGTATAGCAATCCTCGCATTATTTGTGAATTTCTTACTCCCTCCCCTTGATAAGGGGAGGGTTGGGGTGGGGTAAAAAATTTACGACTCCTGCAATGATTGCTATATCTTTTTCTTTCTCTTTCTTCGCGTCCGCGTGCCTCGCGGTTCATTTAATCTTACTCCCGATTCGTAAAAAACTCGGTTTCTGGGCCCCGATGCGTAAGTCCAATTTAAACTGAGATATTGCACCATTCTTAATAAGCTTTTTATGAACAGGCAAGATGCCTGTTCCACAAAGAGTGAATTTTCTTGTGGAACAGGCATCTTGCCTGTTCTTGAGAATGGTGCAAGATGTGAGATTTAAACAAACTGGCCCGTTGGAGTCGATCGCACCCGACGAATTCCAATCACCGACGGCATCGGCGATCTGCGCCGATCGTTCTCAATATTACTGGGCCACAAACTGCCGCGAGCAACACTACGAGTCTGATTGAAAACAGCACCGTTCAAATCCAACATTTCAATTTGCCGACTCAGTACAGTACCATCATCGATCGGGCAATCTTCCCCAGGATGCTGCACCGCAAGCAACAGCGTATCTCCCACAAAAGTCGGCCCAGTCATTTCGCACCGATTCGGGCCGTAAGCAAACGGAATTACTGTTCCTGCATTCGGCCCAGAAGTCGGAATATAAAACAGCCAATTGTTGCCGAAAACTCCAGTAAAATCTGACACATTTCCCGTCTTTTTATGGTCGATCGTCGTTGGCTTTCCAGCCGCACCGACATCAAAACCGTTGTGCGTGCTCGTAGACATATCAGTGACGCCCCAAACATTGCCTTGAGTGTCAAAAGCCAAATTATCTACACTAGCAAATCCCGCCCCAGCTACCGAACCCGCTTCTCCGCCTTGAGCCAAACGCTGCCAGCGGAACGTCAAACCTGCACCGTCTGGACTGTCTTCAATTATTTTGTACAGTCCTCCCGACTGCTGGGTGCTGTTGACGGCGCTACCGTATTTAGCAACAGTAAAAATGCGAGAATCTGGATAGCCGTCGCTTCCGGGTGCGGCGTCCGTATAAGCAATGAAAACTTCCTTAGTAGTAGGATTAACTTCCAAATCTTCCGGCCGCGCCGTCGGAGTGCCACCCATCAAATTAGCAGCTAAGAAAGCATCAACTAAAACTGCACCTTGGCTGCTGTAGAAATTAGCCAGAGTTTTATTTTGGTAGCCCGGAATTGCTGTTGCTTCATTGGTTGTATCTACTACAAAAGAACCACCGTCTTCGGTTTGACCCGCAATTCCGGCGCGTTTGGGCAAGCGAGTATTTGCATCTCTTTGAGCTTTGCCAAAACTTGCTAATTCCGCCTCTCCAACTTTAGAAGGACGCACCGGATTTGTCGGGGTATTTAATGTCAGTGGCAGCCATCTTCCAGTACCGTTGCGGTTATATTGGGCCACGTACAAAACCCCATCTTCAAACAATCGGCTGTTGTTTTTATCTGCGGGATTCGTGACAGTACCGTTGCTGACAAATTTCCAGGTGTGTCCGCCGCGTCGATCGTCCCCCATGTACACTACTAATCTGCGGCCTGCTTCAGCGCGAATCGCGACGTTTTCGTGGCGGAAACGGCCCAACCATGTGTGCTTCCGGGGGCGGAAACTCGGATCTAGGGGATCGACTTCTACCATCCAGCCGTATTTTTCGCCGACTAAGCCGAATTCCTCACCGATAGTGCCCTTGGCGTAGCCCGTTTGGCCACCGTTGGGTTTGATGTTTTCCTGAACTCCGACGAAGAATAGTTCGCTACCTTGGAAGTTTTCTTCGGCGGAGAGGATTGTGTCCCAAGGGGTTGTGGCGCCGGAACAGTTGTAAGCTGTACCGATGATGCGGTTGCCGAGTCCGTCGGTGTTGACTTGCGCGAAGACTTGGGTAGCTGCAGGGCCCGTACCTGTAAGATAGTTGTCGTCGCCTTGTCTGGTTCCCCAGGAGGTGACATCTTTGTATTTGTCGGTACGCTGGCTGTTGATGCCGAGCCCGGAAAGTCCGTGGATACGGCGGTTGAGGGAGTCGCCGGCGATCGCCTGAAATCTACCGTTGGCTTGTTTGGTAATGCGGACGATCGAACCACCGAGATTGTACAGAAATTCGCCGAGGGTATCCCGATTCTTTACCGATAAGTCTATACCGAGGACAGCGCGATCGGTTGCTGGAAATGATGCCACATCTGACGGGGCTTCCGGCGCCACTTTCGACATCGGGAAGGATACATACTCGTGGTTAACCCAGAGATAACCGTCCTCATTGCTGCCGCGAAGGCCTACGAAGCCGGTGTAGTCGTTGTTGTAGCCGAAATAGTCTGCCGGATTGGGAAAAACTCGATCGCCCCAGCGGACAATCATGTAACGTTCGTATTCCGGCGGCACAACCACATCGTCAACAACGCTGTAACTCGTTAATCTAGTATCCTGCGAGGCAGCCATCACGGTTCCCTGTCCCCCCGGCGCCATCGCCATGAAGCTGGGCATTTCTCGATAAATCGGCAGCGGGTGGGGAAGTCTTACAGGAGTGAAAGATGTCGGAACTACAGCTTCAGCAGCGCTGGAATTGATGCTGAACAGTTTTTGAGTTAGCCCAGGAGCAAGCACAGTGGTAGCCGCACTGCTGCCGAAGAAAATTAGCAGTTGTCGGCGAGTTATTTTAGACATAAATTCCTTTTCAAACCAACATCTCTAATCTGATGATTCCGTATGAAACTCTATCACTTTTCAATTAAGGGAAGTTTACCTGAAGGTTAATTAAAAGTGGGAGATATTTAGGTTAACAACAAGTTAAATATTGTAATTGGCAATTGGTAATTGGGAATATAGAGAGAGATTCAGGAAAAAATATCTATCCCTGTATCCGTGATTTCCGTGTCGTGCTGTTGGTTATTTGTTATTTGTTACCAATGCCCCATGCCCCATGCCCAATGCCCAATGCCCCATTACCAATATTTCAATCATCTCGAAAACCCGGATCATTTTCTCGGAATGTCGATCGACTAGGCGCAGGTACATTAATCACTTGCGAAAACCCAGAATTTGCGGGCGAAATATTGCCGTCTCTGAATCCCAGCAGCAATTGAGCATCGGCAAAATATCTAGTCCACTGTTCGATTCTCGCATCTTTTTGCCAGTCGTGGCGGGATACTCTCGATCGCAAAACTGGAACTCTTTGTCGGCTGCGATCGGCTGTAATGATGATTGTAACTTCTGTTAATGCCGGATTTTCTTGAAACTCGCGGGCGATCGACTCTTTTGCTAAATCTTCCGCCTGCTGCACTAAACTCGCAAAAGATTGACTGCCGTCCGAATCTAGGGTAAGGTAGCGCTCTTTTGTTTCAGCCAAACCTATTGATATACTTGCTGTTAAGCTAATAATTGCTAGAATGACGGCCGACAATAAGCGTAGGTACAAATTCATTATTTTGGAAACAAAATACTAACACTTGTCAATGATAGTTAATAAAATTTAACATACTGTTAAGCTTAAATTAAAATAATATTTTGTGTTATCAGAATGCGCCAAAAATGCAGGCTTTAGGGGGAAAGTTTCGTAAAAATACAACTTGTATGGGCGGGTTAAACCCGAAATCTGTTTAGGAATCAAAGAATATTGATAAACCCGCGCCGCCTTAATCTTCTCTCTTCCTGACATCCGTTACATCCGTTACATCCGTTACACAATCCGTTGCCGAACCTTCCTTCCTTATGAAATCAACAAAATGTGCGATCGCCCTTGGTAGCAACTTAGGCGACTCCCTCGCCACACTCTCTAGCGCGATCGTAACCCTCAACAACACCCCAGGAATAGCAGTAAAATCCCATTCAAGCTGGTATCAAACCGCCCCCGTTGGGCCGCCGCAACCCGATTACATCAACGCCTGCGCCATCCTAGAAGTGGCACTAGAACCCGAACAATTGCTAGCAGCTTTATTAGAAATTGAAATAAAATTTAATCGAATTCGCCGAGAAAAATGGGGGCCAAGAACCCTAGACCTAGATTTGCTGCTGTACGACAATTTAATCCTAGAAACTCCAACACTGACTCTACCTCATCCCCGGATGACCGAAAGAGCTTTTGTATTAGTACCTTTAGCAGAAATTGCCCCGGATTGGGTGCATCCGGTGACGAAAAGTGCGATCGTCCAACTCCTGCAAACCGCAGACTGTTCCGGAGTGCAAAAATTGCAACTGTAACAATTGAGCAAAATTCACGGATCGTACCAGTTTCCCAAAAAATGCAACCGTAGGTAAGCTCCAAACTGTAATAGTTATCAGTCATTCCCAATCTAAAATCTAAAATCTAAAATCTAAAATCCTATAAGATCGCCTATGATGTCTTAAATCGGTGCACCCTAACATTATTCGCTTGTCGCTTATGTCGATCGGTCAAGAACTACCCCAACTCCTCAAACAACGCCTATTTTACCAAGGGCGCAAATTCAACTTTGACGTAGCCACCCTCCGTCTTCCCAACGGTTCCGAAGGCGAGTGGGAATGTATTCGCCACCCAGGCGGAGCACTTGCAGTTCCCGTCACACCCGAAGGTAAACTCGTCTTGGTACGCCAATATCGCTTTGCCACAAAAGGGCGAATTTTAGAATTTCCCGCTGGTACGGTAGAAATCAATGAAAATCCCGCCGAAACTATCAAACGCGAAATCGAAGAAGAAACCGGATATCGCGCTGGAAAATGGCATAAATTAGGGCAATTTTTTCTCGCCCCCGGTTATTCCGACGAAATCATTTATGCTTTCTTAGCCCAAGATTTGGAAAAACTGGAAAAGCCGCCAGCACAAGACGATGACGAAGACATGGAGACAGTTTTATTCACCCCGGAAGAATTAGAAAAAGCTATCTTAGCTGGGGAACCCATTGATTCAAAATCAATTTCTAGCTTTTTCTTAGCCCGTCCATTTTTAACTTAAATAGGACTGACGGAAAAAACCCGGTTTCTGAAAAAAATCGTGCGTAACACCGATAAATCTTAACTTAGAAACCGGGTTTTTGAACCCGCGTGTGTCCAGGACTGTAAAATCTAAAATCTAAAATCTAAAATCTAAAATCGAATGTCCGATATATCCAATCTAATTTTATTTTGGCACCGCCGCGACTTGCGTATTTCTGACAACATCGGACTGGCAGCAGCGCGCCAGCAAAGCCCGAAAGTAGTCGGAATTTTTTGTCTCGATCGCAATATCATAAATCGGGATGACGTAGCGCCAGCTAGAGTCACCTACATGATCGGCTGCTTGCAAAAACTCTCCTCGCGTTACAGGGATGCAGGCAGCCAATTGCTGATAATTCAAGATGACCCGATTCTAGGAATACCGAGATTAGCAACAGCTATAAATGCTCAAGCAGTATTTTGGAACTGGGATGTAGAACCCTACGCAAAACAGCGCGATCAGTCCGTATCAAACGCCCTCCAACAAGCAGGAATTCAAGTTCACAATTTCTGGGATCAAGTCCTGCACGCCCCGGACGAAATTCGCAGCGGTACAGGGACTCCCTACACAGTTTATACACCATTTTGGAAAAAATGGAACAGTAAACCCAAAGCCCAACCAGTAGAGACACTGCCGATAACTTATCTGGAATTAATGACCGGATTAACCGCCGAAGAACAAGCAATCGCCAACCAAGCAGGTGCAATGGAAACAGTGCCAACAGCCTTGAGTTTGGGATTTATTTGGGAAAACCCATTAGTAATAGAACCCGGAGAAGATGCAGCGCAAAAAAAATTAGAAGAATTTTGCGATCGGGCAATTTACCAATATCAAGAACAGCGCAATTTCCCCGCCATTAACGGCACATCCCAACTCAGCGCCGCCCTCAAATTTGGTGCAATTGGCATCCGCACAGTTTGGCAAGCTACCCAGATAGTAATGGACACTTGCCGCAGCGAAGAAGCGTGCACAAGCATCCGCACTTGGCAACAGGAAATAGCGTGGCGGGAATTTTACCAACACGCCATGTATAACTTCCCAGAATTAGCAGACGGCCCCTACCGTCAAGCATTCAAAGACTTTCCTTGGGAGAACGATGAAAAGCTCTTTCAAGCTTGGTGTAAAGGCAAAACAGGCTATCCTATTATCGATGCAGCAATGCGGCAGTTAAATCAGACAGCTTGGATGCACAATCGCTGCCGCATGATAGTCGCCAGTTTCCTCACCAAAGATTTAATTATTAACTGGCAGTGGGGTGAAAAATACTTCATGCAAAAATTGATAGATGCCGACCTTTCTGCTAACAACGGCGGCTGGCAGTGGAGTGCATCAAGCGGCATGGACCCGAAACCTTTGCGAATATTTAATCCGGCGAGTCAAGCTCAGAAATTCGACCCGGAGGGGGAATATATTCGGCACTGGGTTCCCGAATTGCGCCGCGTTGATACTAAAGTTTTGCTAACAGGAAATCTTTCACCTTTAGAACGCCGACTTCTTCATTATCCCTCTCCGATCGTAGATCACAACGAGCAGCAGCGCAAGTTTAAGGAACTTTTCAAGCAGCAAAAAAACGCAGATTAGACAGCTCGACTTTGGGCGATAGTTACCAGTAAATTAAGTTGAGGGGGCGCTGTACACCCCTCAACTTAAAAGATTGTATCAGTTATAATAAACTTAAAGAAATCGGAGGTTGAAATGGTAACGCTGCAATTAAGGCAAATCAGTGTACCCCCAGGACATAGAGTGCTGTTCCATGATGTCAACTGGCAGGAATTTGAAGCAATTTTAGAAGAGTTGGGAGAACACCGTGGCTCTAGAATAGCTTACAGTCAAGGAACTTTGGAGATTAGGATGCCACTACCAGAACATGAGAAAGCTAAAATCATTATTGGCTATTTAGTGAAAATTCTGTTTGAGGAACTAGAAATCGACTTTGAACCATTTGGTTCGACGACTTTCAAGCGAAAAAGTATGTTACAAGGAATTGAGCCTGATGAATGTTTTTACATTCAGAATTATGCTCTAATGATTGGGAAAAAGCGGATCGACTTAACTGTCGATCCGCCGCCTGACTTAGCAATTGAAGTCGATTTAACTTCCAAAACTCAACTGGACGCTTACGAAGATCTGGGAGTACCTGAAATCTGGCGTTACGAAAATAACAAGCTGATGATTAATTTGCTTGAAGATGGGAAATATGTTGAATCTGCAATTAGTCCAACATTTCCCAATTTGCCAATTATTGAAGCTATTTCTCAATATTGCGAACAAAGCCAAACAGTGGGTACAAGCCAAACTCTCAGATTGTTTCGTAAGTGGGTTAGAGAACAAATCAGGCTTCGATCACTGAAGTCCTCACTACAAAGCTGACTGTTTCCCAATGCCCAATTACCGATACAGACAAGTTATCATAAACTTAAATAAATCGGAGGTTGAAATGGTAACGCTGCAATTAAGGCAAATCAGTGTACCCCCAGGACATAGAGTGCTGTTCCATGATGTCAACTGGCAGGAATTTGAAGCAATTTTAGAAGAGTTGGGAGAACACCGTGGCTCTAGAATAGCTTACAGTCAAGGAACTTTGGAGATTAGGATGCCACTACCAGAACATGAATTCAATAAGGAAATCATTGGCGATATGGTAAAAATATTACTCGAAGAACTTGAAATTGATCGAGAATGTTTTGGTTCGACGACTTTTAAACGAAAAAGTATGTTACAAGGAATTGAACCTGACAACTGCTTTTACATTCAGAATCACGCTCTAATGATTGGCAAAAAGCGCATCGACTTAACTGTCGATCCGCCGCCTGACTTAGCAATTGAAGTCGATATAACTTCCAAAACTCAACTCGATGCTTACGAAGCTTTGGGAGTACCTGAAATCTGGCGCTATGAAAATAAAAAGCTTCAGATTAATGTGCTTCAAGATGGGAAATATGTTGAATCTGCAATTAGTCCAACATTTCCCAATTTGCCAATTATTGAAGCTATTTCCCAATATTGCGAACAAAGTCAAACGGCGGGTACAAGTCAAACTCTCAGATTGTTTCGTAAGTGGGTTAGAGAACAAATCAGGCTTTGAGGACTGAAGTCCTCACTACAAACTTGACCGCTGTGGCTGAGGAGGTGTGCAGCATTTGAGGTGGTTAATTAAATCAGAAATTGGGCTCTGTTCGGGGTGTGCCTCTACGCTGCTGCCCGAATTAATGAGATTTACTCTCAGGCATCCGGGTAAATAAAATCTCTTTCACCGTCGGTTCTAGGGGAAAGCTAAGGCTAGCAATATTGCCTTTGGTATCAGTTAAGAAAGATATAAGTTCTGGTCGATCGCACAACTCAGATTCAACAAAAATGTCATAGTGGTAATGTTCTAATTTATAAATAATTGAATTATGAGTTGCTGTCAAACGCTCGTCATTAATTTCAATTGATAAGATTCCGTATGCTGGATGCTCAAAATAACCTGTGTAATCTTCTAGAGGATGAGAAGGCTGGGTTCCTGTTTTACGAGAGTCAACGGCTATTTGCTCTTTGGCTTTTGCAGTAGATTCTTTGCTTTGAGCATATTTTTCCTTCATTCGTTGATTCCAAGGAGCTTCGTCTAGACCGAGCCAGCGATCGCATATATAATAAGTCACAGTATCTGGTACTGAGTTTAGAGCCATATTAGTCAGAACTACTATACCAATATTGTCTTGAGGCAGCAAAGTTGTCAGTGCAGAAAATCCATCAATATTACCGCCATGCTGAATTAAATTATGACCTCGGTAAGAGGTAATACCCCATCCCAAACCATAAAAATAATAAAAAAGTTCATTATATTCCAGCGGTTGACCGATCGCGATTTGTGGAGCGTGCATCTCGCTCAGATTACTTGGCGAGATAATTTGTTTCTCGCCATACTTACCCCGATCGAGATGGAGTAAAAGCCACTTAGCCATATCAGCAACGTTGGAATTTATCGAACCGGCTGGGCCGCTAACATCGACATTACAAAAGGGTAATCTCTCAACTTTGTCGGATTTTTCTTGATAAGGAAGTGCAAAATCATCAGCTTGTTGGGATGTCTCTACAGAGAAATTACTATCTCTCATTTCTAAAGGATTAAAAATTTCCTGTTGCACAAATTCTTCCCAGCTACTCTCTGCAATTTCACCAACCAAGTAGCCAGCGGTCATGTACATCAAACTTTGATACTGAAAAACAGTACGCAATTCGTGAGTGGGTTCGAGATATTGTAAGCGATCGAATATTTCTTTACGGGTGAAGGGACTTTTATACCACATAGCATCGTGACGGGGTAAGCCAGACCGATGAGTCACGAGGTCGCGGGGTGTCATACGTTCGGTTGCATAGAAGTCATAAAGTTTAAAAGTGGGCAGATAATTTCTGACAGGTCGATCCCAGTCTAATTTGCCGCGGTCTGCCAAAATACCCATCGCCATTGTGGTAAAAGGTTTCGTACAAGAACCGATCGCAAAGAGAGTTTGCGGTGTAACAATTAAATTTTGTTCTACATCTCGCTTTCCAAAGCCTTCACAAAAAATTATTTGGCTATCTTTAACGATTGCGATCGCCAGCCCGGGTATTTTCCACTCTTGCATCGCCTTGTTGATAAATTCACTCAGACCTTGCATGACTTTTCAGTATTGGTATAACTTTAGTTTCGCTTCTGAGAAATAGACAGAGAGTAAGGGTGTTGAGCTTGAGATCGATCGCCCACAAAAATAACATAAGTCCCCTTGTCCCCATAACCAGAAAATTCTACATTCCCCGCAGCAGCATTCGCCGGCAGCACACAGAAACGCCCCCTCGGCCCCTGAATCATCAAACTCGGAGCTCCAGCGGTTTGTACTGCAATCCGCCAGTAAGGCAAATCCTGCGTTACTTCGATGACGTGGTTGGGTGCTTGGGACACAAAACCGCAGTCGCCGCTATTGTTCGGGCCGCCGGAAACTCCAGAAACTCCCAGCGGTTCGGGAAATCCCGGAGCAATTTGTAGCGGTTGGCTCCGAAGGGCACCGGCATCCGCTAAAATCATTGCCAAGGCTAGGGTCACGATCGAGCTAAACCACAGTTTGCCGCGATCGCCCGGATAATTGATCTTCATGTTTCCTCACACAATGGCATTTGGTTCTAGTTCTTTGACGGTAGGGGATAATGGCGGTTCCAAACACCTTAATCTAAACTAACTTCCGAATTTTTTTATGAATCCTCAAAATAACTTCAATTGGCAGCAAGCGATCGGAGAACTAAAAGCTAAAGTAGAACGATCGCCACTCATCACACAAAATTCAGACCGGTATCAAGCCGTCGGAACCTTATACAATCAATTACTCGACAAGTTTCAAAGACTCCCTAAACCGGGGCAGGTGGCAGCCTTTGCCTTGGCAGCGATAATTGTCCTGACAGTCTTCAATAGCATCGTAAAGCTAATTTCCGCCCTGATGACTCTTGCCGTTCTCGGAGTGCTAATCTACATAGCGTTTGACACTCACCGACCGTCCTAAAGGCGAGGTGATTCTTGGCTCCACGACTGACCTTACTACTCACTATCCTTACGGCAATACTTAAACCTTTCAACCGTGGAATACCACCAATTGACGAGCTTAACTTAGTTAATCCCAGAGGGTCTATCTCCCCAAGCGTACTAGGATATGAACCTAGAGTTCAGGCGTGCCCCGCCTTACTTCAGTAGTCAACAAAGTATTTGGTTCTCTGGTATTGGGATATTATTTTTTTTATCCCTAGCTGTTTTAAGAGTTTTCGCCGCTCTTTGCCCCTAAATTTATGCCTGAAAGTGTGTCTCAACTGTTTCACGATGGCAATGGAGTTTCACCCTGACAACTTAATTATAACCTGGTTTGGGGTTGCTTTGCCAAGCGTAAATTCACGCTCATCCAATAGAAAGCCGTCAAGCCAAGGACGGGGTTTTAAACCCAAATTTCTGATAAATTGGCAATATCTCCTGATTCCTCCAACTAACGACTAACAATAGGAAATTATAAATATGGCTAACCCCACCGCGCCCAGCGGGCTCAATCAACCCGATCCGTCTTGGCAAACACAATCCAAGCAAATGCCACTGCTGGTTCGCAGGTGCGGCGCTTGGGCTGTGGAAATTTCGTTAATTGCGGCCAGCGCCCTCGTTCCCTTCAGTATCGGGGCATTGGTCAACAAGGAATCTCAAACCGTACCACTCAATTCCTCAGTAGCAGCAGCATCCGAAACCGTCGCCCGTACTTTGGGCATACCCGTGCGCGATCGCAGCCCCAGAGTCGCACCCCTAACTAATCTATTCTGGTCAGGGGCGCTGCTGGCACCGGCAGTTTTAGCGGGGTGGCAACTGTTTTTGCTCGCCAGAACCGGTCAAACTATCCCCAAACGCTGGTTCGGCGTCAAAGTTGTCACAGCGTCGGGTACTCCTCCGGGTTTTGGACAAGTGCTAATTCGCGAAAGTTTGGGGCGCTGGGGAGTGCCTCTGGGCGTCGCTTACGGCATTTGGCGCTTGACTGGTGCGTTTCCTGATTTGCTGATTTTAGGGGGGCTGAGCGGCTTGGCAGTGCTCGCAGACGGCGCTTTTGCATGGCGCTACAAACGGCAATCTGGACACGATCGCCTCGCCAATACTTTGGTCGTCAACGCTCGATCGAATCAACAGTCTGACAATCCTGTCAAGAGTCCAGATTGGACTGAGGAAGACGCGCAGATTGCGGCTTTGGTTGTGACTCCACAAAGCGGGCTGAAAACAAATGCCAGTTTGTGGAATTGGATGCGCCAACACCCAGGCACAACTTTAGTGATAGTTATCATCGGCAGCGCGGGATTGATTTTAACTTTGTTTGTCGGCACTCTCATCTACACTCAAAGTCAAGCAAATTTGCGGGATTCCCGGCAGCGGAACGACGAATTATTTGTGGCTTTAGTTAGCAAATTGTCTCCCACATCGGCTAGCGGGGCATCGGGCAGGCGATCGGCTATTTTGGCTTTGGGGGCCGTGGAAGACTCCCGCGCCGTACCCCTGCTAGCGGATTTGCTAGCTCAAGAAGACAACCGCGCCATGCTGGACGCGATCCAGCAAGCTTTAGTCAGTAGCGGGCCGAAAGCTTTGCCTGAGTTGCAGCGGTTGAATCAGGCCCTCAGCAACGATCTCGATTCCCTGCGGTTTGGCGGCAAGGCCCCGGAACGCGAGTTAGCGGCCGCCCGCCAGCGAACAGTACAAAGGGCGATCGGCAAAATTCTCACAGTGTATAGCAGCCAACTCAACGGCGTGGATCTGAGCCGCACGGATTTAGCTCAAAGTCCTGCCGGCCCGTCTCAGTTTACTTTAGTTTTAAACAAAGTTGACTTGTCGGGAATTAAGTTGAGAAATGCCAATTTAACCAATGCCAGCTTGCAGGGAGCTCGCTTTTACGGCACCGGCGAAGACAGGCGTCCGGCTACCTTTGACGATTGGATTTCTGACTTGAGCGGCGCTAATTTGGAAGGAGTAAATTTGACCGGGGCGTCTTTGAACAGTGCTGTAATGAACCGCACTACTTTTGTGCGCGCTGTCATGAACAAAGCTAATTTGTCAAACGGCAATTTAAATTCAGCTAATTTCAGCAGTGCTATTTTAATTGGAGCGAATTTGCAGGAAGCACTGTTAAAAAATGCAAGTTTTACCGGAGCAGATATAGGAAGCGCGAATTTGTCAGGAGCGGATTTGTCAGGTGCGCGTTTGGCAAAAGTGAAGGCTCAAGGCGCTCAGTTGTCCTTGACAAATTTGTCTAAATCGGAATGGCAAGGTGCTGATTTGTCTGGTGCTGATTTGAGCGGCGCCAACTTACAAAATGCCAATTTGACTTCGACTAAACTCGCTAACGTGAATTTAAAAGATGCTCGGTTGCAAGATGCGAATTTTCGGAATGCGGAGGTGAGTTCGGTTGATTTTAGGGGCGCGAATTTAGCGGGAGCGGATTTTAAAGGCGCTGTGTTTCTGGGGAAAACAGCTTCGGATCAATTTATTCAAAATCCGACTGGTAGTAAATCCGGTCGATTCCTAGGAGTTGATTTTGCGGAAGCTAAGAATTTAGATAAAAGTCAAATTGCTTACATTTGTTTGCAGGGGGGCATTCATCCGAACTGCCCGCAGAAGAAGTAAGGATTGGTTGTTAACGAGTAGGCTAATACAGTTGATTAAAGAACAGGTAAGGTAATTATGAGCGTTAAGCGAATCATTTATCTCATCCTAGCAATTCTGGGGCTTGTGCTGCCTTGGTACTATAACTTGCAGTTTTTTAGCAATGCTGGCTTGCTCGACTTTGTAAGCGAGAGTTCGGCTAATCTTGCTGCGAAATCGGTAAGTTTAGATTTGTTTATCGCAACTGTAGCAGGAAGCACTTGGATGTACGCTGAGTCAAAACGATGGGATATAAGTTTTGTAGGGCTGTACATACTTCTGGGTTTCCTGGTTTCGTTTTCCTGTGCTTTCCCGCTTTTCTTGTTTGTGCGAGAAACCAAGCTGGAAAAATCAAGCGAAGTCTCAAGTTGAAAAGTTGTTTAACAGATGAGTGCGGCGCAGCAAAATAATTCGGTGCAGGCGATCGAGCTATTATATAATTTCCGGTAAAATCACCGTTATAGGTTTGTAGTGACGACGGAAGTGCTCAGAATTTTATGAGGATTAAAGTCCTCACTACAAACCAACGTGATTGTTGTCCTTCCATGGGAAATAATATTAATACCAATTTCACTCATTTCTTGCTAAAAACTTTTGGCTTGAGTTTGTTCCACCTGCCCAACCTACTATTGCATTGTTTATTGAAATTGAGATTACGCAATAGCATCTGAACTGACAAGATTCTCAAATTGCGCCAATAGCATTCCATCACCATTATTTGCAACTCCAAAAATTTTAGGTAACTGGCCTGTTTGGGCGAGAACTTGTCTCACTTCTCGGTTAGATACATCGGCCATATTTTTGTTATTTAGAATGGCATTAACCGCAGCGATACCCACACCTTGACCAACAGCAGCGTTGAATTCAACAATTCTGCGGGCAGAACAGGCAAACCCTTCAAATCCAGAACACGGACTGACCACTGCCAGGTTAGGAACGTTTTTAATAACCTCTCCTGATTTTCATGTTTTCGAGCTAAATTTCAATGTTTGCCGTCAAACTCTCTGTTTTTCCCAAATCTAGCTCCATCTTTCCTGATTGTTTTGATAAATATTCACACATTCCTGGACGCAGCAACTGGGTTTTTTCCCAAAAATCCTCCGTTGAGGACGATCGATCTCTGTTGAAAAACCCGCTTTCTGAGCGTCTAGAGTCGGTCAGTCTGGTACTCTTGATTGCCATCAGGTGAGATTATCAGGATCTATCCCCAACTCCCGCAATCGCTGAGCTAGTCGATCGGAACGTTGGGCCAATCGATCGGCGCGCTGCGATTCCTGTTGGGCGCGCTGCGCTGATTCTTTCACCTGTTCTTCAGGAGTCAGATAACGTTTTCCATCGGCATCATACCAATACAACCACTCCCTTGTCACCCCAGAATAACTTCCCCTTTCACAACCAATCCCCAAACCAATTTCAGGCATCCAAACTGGATGTCCTGACTGTAACTCGTACTTCCCATTGACTAACTTGTGTACTTCCAAATGAGGTTTACGACGGCGGCGGGAAGAATAAATGACGTAATAAAGTACGCCTAAAGCTTGATAAGTCTCCAATTTTGTGCTGTATTCCTTGCGATAAGTTGGGGAAACAACTTCTAGCACAAAAGTAGGCATAACATTTTCATCCCACAGCACGTAACTGGGACGCAATTCTTCATCATAAAACCTTTCTACACCTAAACTCAAGAAAGCATCTGGGACAATGGGCGGTTCGTCAGGGTGATGATAAATACCCATATCTATGCCAAAAAACCAGTCCATCCGTTCTGCCCAAAGTATGAGCAATATTGCTTTTAACAACCCTGGTATTAATTCTTGCAGTTCGTTATCCACAGGCGTTTCATCTGAGTCTGGTAGTTCATCGGCTGAGGGCCAGTGCCTCGGAAATTTGTAATCTAACATGGCGGCTTTCCTCAAAACTCACTAACATTATACCTTTGATTTGTTTGGCAATAGTATTTATTGAACGAACCGCGAAGACGCGAAGGAAGAGAAGAGAAGATGATAGGTAATTTTGACTTAGTTAATCTGAAGTAATTTTTGTAAAATATTTGCTGAGATTTACGCGATCGACTAAACTATGTCTAACCAGTCGGTTCTAATGGGGAGCAGCCGTTAGAGGAAAGGGGGAAAGTTCGGTGCAAGTCCGGCGCTGTCCCGCAACTGTAATGAGAGTCATGTCGCTTTCTGAGTCAGGATGCCCGCCGATGTGTTAGTTTACCGAAAAATGGGGTCGAAAGCCCTGTCCTTCTAGGACGGCTTTAATTTAGGCAATGTGTAAACAATTGTTAAATATGCAGATTTTGCAAGTAAAAGTTTTTGTAAAAGTAATAGACTGTTGCCATGATAATACTAGAGTTCAAGTTGAAAGGCAAAGCAGAGCAATATCGGATCATTGACGAGATGATTCGGACGGCTCAATTTGTCAGAAACAAAACTCTTAGATACTGGACAGAGAATCAAGGGGTTAAGCTGGTTGACCTGTACAAACAGTGTGCCATTATGGCTAAGGAGTTTGAATGGGCAGGCAAACTTAACTCGACGGCACGTCAAGCTTCGGCGGAGCGTGCCATTTTTGCTATCCAGCGTTTCTTTGCTAATTGCAAAGCTAAAACACCAGGGAAAAAGGGCTACCCACAATACAAAAAACACACTCGTTCTGTCGAATACAAGCAATCGGGTTGGTCACTTTCGGCCGAGAAAAGATGCTTGACATTTAAGGACGGTTTTACTGCTGGAAAATTTAAGTTAATTGGTAGTCGAGATTTGCATTTCTACGCGCCCGACGAGATTAAACGAATTAGAGTTGTGCGTCGTGCCGACGGATATTTCGCCCAGTTTTGCATAAATGTTGAACGCAAAGAGGAACTTATTCCAACTGGCAAAGCCATTGGAATAGATGTAGGGCTAAACCATTTCTATACTGATAGCAATGGCGAAACGGTTCCTAATCCTCGGTATCTCCGTAAAAGCGAAAAAGCTTTGAAAAGATTGCAAAAACGAGTTACTCGAAAAAAGAAAGGTTCTAGCAATCGGAAAAAAGCGATTAATAAGTTAGGAAGAAAACACCTGAAGGTCAGCAGGCAGCGTAAAGACTTCGCCATAAAGACGGCGTTGTGCGCGATAAAATCTAGCGATTTTGTGGCTTACGAAAACCTTCAGGTGATGAACATGGTCAAAAATCACAAGCTTGCTAAATCAATTAGCGACGCGGCGTGGTCACAGTTTGCTCAATGGTTGGAATATTTTGGGAAAGTGTACGGTAAAACTATAATTTCTGTAGCACCTCAGTACACCTCACAAAATTGTTCAACTTGTGGCAATGCTGTTAAGAAAACCCTGTCAACGAGAACCCATATTTGTGGTTGTGGGACGGTGTTAGATCGCGACCATAACGCCGCAAAAAACATTTTGGCGAAAGGGTTGAAGGAAGCAGGAATTAGTTTCAATTTAAATACGGTGGGGCACACCGGAATTAACGCTGGGGGACAGAACGATCTCTACTCTTTGATGGCAGCATCAAGGAGCAAATCGACTGATTTATCCAAGAATCCTCGCGCCTGAAGGCGCCCGGAGTGTCAAATAGTCTCATCTGCGAGGTTCAGCGTGAAGACCAGAAATCGGAAATTGGTCAGCTTGGGATTGATGGCTGGCTTGAGTTGTTATATTGTCCTGGGTTCGGCAACGCCCGCCGCAGCTATGCACATTTCGGAAGGTTTTTTGCCGATGCAATGGGCTGCGTTTTGGTGGATTGTGGCGTTGCCTTTTTTTGCAGTAGGTTTGCGATCGATTACTCGCATTACAAAAGAACACCCGGAACTTAAACTATTGCTTGCTTTAGCGGGTGCGTTTACTTTTGTGCTTTCTGCTTTAAAAATTCCCTCGGTAACGGGCAGTTGTTCTCACCCGACGGGTACAGGTTTGGGCGCAATATTGTTCGGCCCTTCGGTGATGGCGGTACTGGGGGCTTTAGTTTTGTTGTTTCAAACGTTACTGTTAGCGCATGGTGGCTTGACAACGCTGGGAGCGAATATGTTTTCGATGGCGATTGTCGGGCCTTTCGCTGCCTATTTTATCTATCAATTGCTGTTGCGAACGGGTAGCCAGCGGGCGGCATTTTTTTGTGCGGCGGCTTTGGCAGATTTGCTGACTTATGTAACGACTTCGATTCAATTAGCATTAGCTTTTCCGGCAGCAAGTGGCGGTTTTATGGCTTCGTTTCTCAAGTTTGCTGGCATCTTTGCTATCACTCAAGTACCCCTAGCTATTAGTGAAGGATTGCTGACTCTATTGGTTTGGAATTGGCTGCATTCTTACGGGAAGCCGGAGTTGGAAACTTTGAAATTATTGAGACAGGAGTCATAAGCCGTGAGTCAAAAAACTACAAAAAATCACCAATCTACTTCGCGACAAAATTGGCTGTTGGCTGGCGCTGTGATTGTTCTGGCAGCGTTTCCTCTCGTTTTTGTGCGGGGTGAATATGGCGGTGCCGATGACCAAGCTAAGAAAGCAATTACTGAAATTCAACCGGGTTATAAACCTTGGTTCAATCACTTGTTTGAGCCGGCTAGCAGCGAAATTTCCAGTCTATTGTTTGCGTCTCAAGCGGCGATGGGGGCTGGCGTAGTTGGGTACGTCATTGGGTTGTATAAAGGCCGATCGCAATCTCGGCAGCAGTCTGATCATAAATCGTCGGAATGAACCATCAGATTGATAGTCTGGCTTATACCAATCGCTTGCGGGGGTTGCCGCCAATCCACAAGTTATCCTTTGCGATCGCCCTTTTAATTCTGTCTCTAGTTTCTGGGGCGATCGTCCAATTGTCGATCGGCCTGTGGTTGGCCGTCTGGATCGTCGTCTATGCGGGTATTCCGGGGAAACTGTATTTGCGGTTGTTGTCGCTACCGTTGATGTTTTTGCTGACAAGTTTGCCTGCTTTGGCGATGGGTGCGGTTGCGGGCGATCGTATCCAGGAAATTCAGTGGGATATTTGGCAAGGTTGGGGGATTAGCATCGGCACTTTTTATCTGTATGTGAGCCGCACGGGGATATACCAAGTGAGCTTGCTATTTGCCCGCGCCTTCGCATCGACAAGCTGTATGTACTTCATCCTCTTGACGGTGCCATTTACAGAAATCTTGCAGATTCTCAGACAATTACGCTGTCCAGAGTTAGTCACAGAACTGCTATTACTAATGTATCGGTTTATTTTTAGCTTATTGGCGATCGCCGATGAACTTTGGATAGCCCAAAACTCTCGCTGTGGCTACCGCACTTGGAAACTGGGAATGAACAGTTTAAGCATTTTAATCGGGCAATTGCTTCAGCGAACTTTGGAAAATTACCGTCAAGTTTCGTTGAGTTTAGCGTCGCGCGGCTTTAATGGAGAACTGCGCGTTTGGAATTCTTACCCTTACAAACCTTCACGAAGATATACATTGGAAGCCGTGTTTGGTTGCACGGTTTTAACTTTGTTAAGCGCGGTATTTCAAAGTTGAAAAGAAATTAGGAGACGGCAGTGCCCATAGGTGTCAACTTAAGCTGTCAGCCGGCCAAGTCCGTTAGTCATCCCGTGAGTCCGCCAGGGGTTGAAACCCCTGTCTAATAGCTAAAGTCCTCTGAAGAGGACTCAAGAACTCATCAGTCCTCTTCAGAGGACTTTAGCTTTGAGGCAGGGAATTCATTCCCTGCCGGACTACCGGACGGAAAATATGACTTTTATGAACATAATTAATGAATTTAATGAATTGACTCCACAAGATAAGTGTTGAATAATTGTAGTCAACACTTATCTTGTGGAAATCCTATGATAAATAAACGAATCCTCAAAAAAATATTTTTTTTGTTAATGGCTTCATTAAGCCTATTGTTAGTAACAGTAACTCATTCATCCGCCCAACAAGTACCGTTCTACTGGGAGAATATTAACGTTCTAATCGACGTTCAGACTAACGGAGATATGTTAGTTACAGAAACGCAAAAATATGTGTTTACCGCCGACTACAACACTGAACGATATCGCTATATTCCTTTAGATAAGGTCGATGAAATTAAAGATGTGACCGTTCACGAAAATAATCAAATAATTCCGAGTAGCACGGGGATTGAAAACAATGAACTTTGGATTCGTTGGCAACATCGATTAAAAGCGCCAGAATCACATACTTTTGTCATCAAATATCGCGTGGTAGGCGGATTGCAGCTAGATGGTGAGAATACTCTAGTTTATTGGAAAGCTATTGCAGCGGGTCGAAAAGCGCCGATTAATACTGGAAAAGTTACGGTGAAATTACCCAATGCTTTGTCAGGCAAAGTTCTCTCGTTTATAAATTTTGGTACAGCAGCAGTTCGTCGTCAAATAGATCCTAAAACTTTTGATTTTGTGGCAAGTCAGGCTATTCCACCGGAACAAGAATTAGAAGTGCAGATTGCATTTCCACAGGCGATTTTAAATGTACCTCAAGCTGGTTGGCAACAAAGTGGTAAGCAATCTCAATCTACTTCGGGACAAAGCTCTTTGACAAAACCCACGCTTCCTTCTCCAATGCTTTGGATATTTGGAATAATCATTACTATATTCATGATTAATGGCGGTGGCGGTGGCAGTGGCGGTAGTATCGGTGGTGGTAGTTGGGGTGGTGGTGGTGGTTGGGGTGGTGATGGCGGTGATGGCGGTGGTGGTGATGGCGGTGGTGGTGATGGCGGTGGTGGTGGTGATGGCGGTTAATATCAACGGCCCTGGACGCATCACAAGCAAAGAAACCCGGTTTTTACTGAATCTGTGGGCTGTAACGAAGTATTCTGGCAAAAAACCCGGTTTCCGATCGCCCGCGCGTCCAGAAATATTGTTGATAATTCTCCTATTCTCGTTAGTTTAGCGGGCCGGATTTGAATAAGGGCGATCGCACTTTTTTACAGATTGTACGATCGCTTTTAAATATTGGATGGAAATTTTAGTCACTCATTTTGAGATGAAACGATCGCACTTCATGCACAATCCTATTCCAAATATGACTTTTATGAATATAATTAATGACTTTAATGAATTGACTTCAAAAGAAACCTGTTGAATAATTGTAGTCAACACTTATCTTGTGGAAATCCTATGATAAATAAACGAGTCATAAAAAAAATACTTTTTTTGTTAATGGCTTCATTAAGCCTATTGTTGGTAACAGTGACTCATGCAGTCGCCCAACAACTACCGTTCTACTGGGATAACATCAACGTCACAATCGACGTTCAGACGAACGGAGATATGTTAGTTACAGAAAGCCAAAAATATGTGTTTACAGCCGACTACAACACTGAACGATATCGCTATATTCCTTTAGGTAAGGTCGATGAAATTAAAGATGTCATCGTTCAAGAAAATAATCAAATAATTCCGAGTAGCACGGGGATTGAAAACAATGAACTTTGGATTCGTTGGCAACATCAATTAAAAGCGCCCGAATCACATACTTTTGTCATCAAATATCGCGTGGTAGGCGGATTGCAACTAGATGGTGAGAATACTCTAGTTTATTGGAAAGCCATTGCAGCAGGTCGCAAAGCGCCGATTAATAGCGGAAAAGTTACGGTGAAATTACCAGAAGCTTTGTCAGGGAAAGTTGTATCGTTTACGAATTTTGGTACAGCCGCAGTTCCGCGTCAAGTAGATCCTAAAACATTTGAGTTTGTGGCAAGTCAGCCTATTCCACCCGAACAAGAATTAGAAGTGCAGATTGCATTTCCACAGGCGATTTTAAATGTACCTCAAGCTGGTTGGCAACAAACTGGAAACCAAGGAGGGGAAGGCTCTTTCATAAACAACATAATGGGTGTAATCGGTTTTTTGCTAGTTGGTTTGGTATTGTTTGTAGCCTTAGGGTTTTTTCCGTTGATGATTCTTCTCTTTGTGTGGATTTTCAGCGTCATTATTTACCAAGAAATCAAGAAAGCAATCAATAATCGACGCTGCCCTGAGTGTAAAACGCTTAATCTCAAACGGACTTATCAAGTTTTGATTCGTGCAACTACTCGCACTTCAGGAAAGCAGCGAGTTACCTGCAACTGTGGAAACTGCTCCTACCATAACGAGTACGAAGAAGTAATTCCAATCATTATCATTAGCAATGATGGTGGCGGTGGTGGCGGTGGCGGCGGTGGTGGCGGTGGTGGTGGCGGTGGTGGCGGTGGTGGTGGTGGCGGTGGCGGTGGTTAATATCAACGGGAGTTACGCATCACAATCAAAGAAACCGGGTTTTTACAGAATCTGCGGGTTGTAACCAAGTATTCTCGCAAAAAACCCGGTTTCTGAGCACCCGCGCGTCCAGAAATATTGTTGATAATTCTCGTATTCTCGTTAGTTTAGCGGGTCGGATTTGAATAAGGGCGATCGCACTTCCTGCAACAGCTATTACAAATATGACTTTTATGAACTTAATTAATGAATTATATGAATTGACGTGAACAGTAATTGAATGAATAATGACAGTATCAAAATAAAGAGAAAAAATCATGTATCAAGATACTAACAAAAAAAACAGCCCCCCGCCCATTGTTTTTATTGTTGCCCTCGGCTTAATTGGGTTGGGCGCATACAAGTTTATTCCCGGTTTATTGAAAGCGAAAACTGCAAATACACCTACATCTACATCTACACCGGCAACGATCGCATCGGGAGCGATCGCCAATCGCATCAGTTTAGGAAATCAGATATTGGTGACATCCCAAACAACACCTGACAAACAAGCAGGAGTTCAAGCTTTTTCTGAGGGAAATTACCAAGCGGCAGGCGAATCTTTTGAGAAATCGCTGCAACAAAATCGCAACGACCCGGAAACCCTTATCTATTTGAATAATGCCACAGCAAGCAATGGTTCTTCCTTGAAAATTGCTGTCAGCGTCCCCATTGGTAGCAACCCCAATGTTGCCCAAGAAATCCTCCGGGGTGTTGCCCAAGCTCAGGATGAAATCAATACTAGCGGTGGCATCAATGGCGCAAAACTGCAAGTAGAAATTGTCAACGATGACAATAGTCCAGAAGTGGTCAGAGAAGTTGCAAGGACATTGACAAAAGATTCGAGTATACTGGCAGTAATTGGACACAATGCTAGCAACGCATCTCTCGAAGCTGCTCCGATCTATCAGCAAGAAAAACTGGTAATGGTGACACCGACGAGCTTTGCCAATAATCTATCAGGATTTGGCAGCTACATCTTTCGCACAGTACCCAATATTAGCTTAATGGCTGCTCCATTAGCAGAATATGCAGTTAAAACAGCCGGCAAAACTAATATTGCCATTTGTTATGACTCCCAAGCACCGGATAACATATCATTTAAAGATGAATTTGTGGCAGATATTACTGCTGCTGGAGGCAAATTAGTTCCTACTGTTTGCGACTTTTCGTTACCCTCTTTTAATCCCGAAAGTGCGATCGCCGATGCTGTCAGCAAAGGTGCACAAGGATTGATGGTAGCGCCCCACATCGATCGCATTGACCGTGCGATTTCTCTGGCTCGCAGCAATCGAGGCAAATTGCCACTCTACGGCAGCACTACGCTCTACACCTTTCAAACTTTAAAAGACGGACAAAAAGACGTTGACGGGCTTGTTTTGCCCGTTCCCTGGCATCCTGAAACTAATCCCGGTAGCCGTTTCCCAGAAAATGCCCGCCAGCGTTGGGGAGGCATTGTGAATTGGCGAACAGCAACGAGTTTTGACGCGACTCAAGCTGTGATCGCTGGCTTGCGGCAAAGCAATACGCGGGAAGGATTGCAACAAGCACTCAGAAATGCGAGTTTTTCGACAGCAGGATCAAGCGAGGATGTGAAGTTTTTGCCCACGGGCGATCGGGCTGGTAAGCCGATTTTAGTGCAAGTTAAACAAGGAGGAAGCACTGGCTATAACTTTGTCCCGCTGCGGTAAGTTTGTTAAGTGCGATCGCGCGGGCGGGCTCTTCGGCCCAACCCCTACTCCCCACAAGAAAATTCAATCTTTGTGGAACAGGCATCTTGCCTGTTCTTGATGCCAAACTCACGCCCTACAAAAAAATTCCCTCTTTGTGGAACAGGCATCTTGCCTGTTTCTTAGCATGATTAAAATCTACTTTTCTGTTGAATTAGCCAAATTTTTAAGATAAAATGAAATGAGTAGATTAAAGGAGAGCGTTGTGTATGATCGCGCAAGTTGAAACCAAAACCTACACCGCTGAGGAATATCTAGAATTGGAAATCAATTCTCAGGATCGGCATGAATTTATCAATGGGGAGATTGTTCTGATGGCTGGCGGCACACCGGATCACAATGAAATTACCACTAATTTAGTTGTTGCGCTGAAACTGGCGTTAAAAGGGAAACCATATCGGACTTTTAGTTCGGATCAGCGGCTTTGGGTTCCGCAGCTTAATAATTATACTTACCCGGATGTGATGGTGGTAGCGCGCCCGATCGAGCTGCAATCTGGACGGACGGATACAATTACCAATCCGCTGCTAATTGCTGAGGTGCTGTCTAAAGGTACCAAAGCTTATGACCGCGATGAAAAGTTTGCTGCCTATCGCAGTATTCCTAGTTTTCAGGAATATTTATTGATCGATCAATATCGGCTACAGGTCGAGCAATATTCTAAAACTGATGCGAATAAGTGGATTTTTTCGGAATATAGCTGTATGGGCGATCGGCTGAGTTTAACATCTGTTGCTGTGGAAATTTCGCTGACCGATTTGTATGAAAATATTGAGTTTGGTGAATAGGCGGACGCTTTTTTGTCAAATCTCCCAAATAGTGGTAATATCCCCGTATATCGATCGGCTCTGATGGAGAACAGCCATCAGACGTAAGGGGGAAAGTTCGGTGCGAATCCGGCGCTGTCCCGCAACTGTAATGAGATCATTGCATCTCTGAGTCAGGATGCCCGCCGATTTGTTTACAATCATGTTTTTCATCTGCGAGGTATGGATGATGGTGAGTTTATTATTTTTTTTATTATGGGATTGGGTTTTTTTAACCGCAGATATCAGCAGATAAACACAGATGAACGCTGATATAATTCGCTCTGGGTTCGGAAGCGTATCTTATTTTAATGGAAAAGAAATGCGAATCGAAGATAGTGTTTGGCAGGGTAGTTTTGGCTACTGGCAAAACTTGTTTATTCACCAGAATATTTTGCAGATCGGACATACTGCTTGGAATGGCTTTTTGCATCAAGGACGAGGCTTGGTTGCGTGCAAAATCAATACTCCCATTAACGGTTCTGTGAATTGGAGCGTAGATACTATCAAGTACGATCTGCAATTTATTTCCGACTTGGAGGCAACCGTTTATTTGCAACAACTAGAAATAGAGGAGAACACTGTTTCAAATCTGCTCTCTATCATTGATAGCTACGAACCCAAGACAGCAATTATATTTTTGTCGATCGCCAACGGTCAGATTGATATCAATTTGTTGCAAAACTTGGCAATTTCTCCTGTTGAGTGCTATGAACAAGTATGCAAGCGCTGGGAAGAATTTCAACTCTGCCCGAAATCCTAAAACTTACTAAATTTTCCGAATGCCGCAGCCAAAATCAATCGAAATTTCCAAGGTAACTCGCTACCAAAATGCAGCGCTTAATTACTATTTGGGCCTGACAGATTCGCCCTACCTTCACTATGGCTATTGGGAAACTCTACCTGTGCCCGCTGACGAACTAACGATCGCACGATTGCGCCTCGCTCAGCAAGCTTATACTGTAAAACTGTTAGATGCGATCCCCAAAGGCACTCATACGATACTCGATGTGGGTTGCGGGATTGGCGGAAATGCGGCTTATTTGCTCGATCGAGGTTTTGCAGTCGAAGGGCTCGCACCCGATCCGTTCCAACAACAGCGCTTTCTTAAGTGTACGGGCGATCGGGCAATCTTCCACCTCACGAGGTTTGAAGACTTCAAAGCAACCCATTTCTACGATCTTATTCTCTTTAGCGAAAGTAGCCAGTATATGTCGGCTGTTGATATTGCTAACGGTGCCGCCAACATCCTCAATCCCGGCGGTTATGTTTTGCTGGCTGATATGCTGCGATCTGATGCTAATTATAAAGAGGGAATGTTCTCTAATTGTCATGTTGTTACGGAACTTCATGCAGCATTAAAGCAGGCTGGATTCACTTTAGTAAAAAGTGAGGATATTTCCGCCCATATTTTGCCAACAATCGATTTGTATGTCGATACTTTCCGCAGATATGGACTGAATACAATGCTCTATGTTGCAGATTTAATTGCGATCACAGTTCCGCCAGTCCACAAATTCCTGCGCTGGATATTTCGTCGCTGGTTCAAGAAGCTGGTGGTTGAAGGATTGGAGGCAGGCCAACTTTTTGAGCAACATCTCTGTTATGAAATGCAACTTTGGCAGCTACTAGAACCAGATAAACGCTGATACAAACTAACCCTCATAAGTTTGTAGTGAGGATGAAGAGTCCTTTCTTAATCAGGACTAAAGTCCTTACTACGAACCAATTTTATTATGGTAATCCACCGACTACGCTCTAAAAAATAATAAATAATATCAAATCCGGTAGCATCGGAATTAATGTTACCCACAGTCAGGACACGGCAGTGCCATGTCCCTACAATTAATCCCGGTAGGGAAACGGCACTCCCGTGTCCGACATATCATAAAAAGTGCAACCGGAATTGATATAACCAATAACAAATAACCAATAACCAATAACCAATGCCCAATGCCCAATGCCCAATGCCCAATGCCCAATGCCCAATTCTAGAATTCGATCGCACTTCCTACTCCTATCCCTGCGGTTCGCGAGTGGCAATTCAGGGTTTAAATCTCAAAGTCCCCGCTGGGAAACGCTGCGGGCTGATCGGTCAAAATGGCTGTGGCAAAACAACCTTTTTTCTGTTAGCAAATGGCTTATATCAACCGCAACAGGGAATCATTCGCTGGGAAGGTGAACCCTTTCGCTACGATCGCAAATCTTTGATGCAACTGCGCCAACAAATCGGACTCGTCTTTCAAAATCCCGAACATCAATTAGTAGCTTCGACGGTAGAAGAAGATATTTCCTATGGATTGTACAATTTAGGCTTGAGAGAATCCGAAATTGCTCAACAGGTGCAGCAGGCGATCGAGCAATTCGATCTAAGCGAACTCGCCCGCGAACCAATTCACAATCTCAGTTTGGGCCAGAAAAAGCGGGTTTCCATCGCCGATATCATGGTTCTGGAGCCCAAACTTCTGCTGCTAGATGAACCTACCGCCTATCTCGATCCGCGTCACACCCGACAACTGATCGGTTTACTCCAACAAATTCACAGCGCTGGAACCACAATCCTTTTAGCAAGTCACGACCTCGATTTCATCTACCGCTGGGCTGATTGGGTGTTTGTAATGGATCGAGGAAAATTGATTTTAGAAGGAACACCGGAAAGCGTTTTTGCTCAGCGGGATGTGTTGGAACAATTGCAGCTTGGCGTACCGCTGGCGATCGAGCTGATGGAGCAAATAAGGGCGATGTTTCCCACAGACGATCGCTCAAAAATCCCCGCTTTCGAGCAATGGCAACAACAAATTTTACAAGCACGTCGGCTGCTTTAACGGAACTTAGACAATTGATAATTGGCGTTGCTGATTCACGGTATGAATTACCTTTGAATGGAAGTTACAAAACTCACCATACTTGCTTTATAGCAATTGCGAAATCTTGAATTCCTACCTGTCCCCAGCAACGCCGCCCGTGGGGGGAAGTTCAGATTACACATTACCAATCATCAAAAATTGATTTAGGAAAAAGGCGATCGCCCCACTGCCGATCGGTACAGTGAGATTGTCAATTCCCAGCTTGGAAACCGACTCCAAAGTAGCAGCAACTAAAGCTACAACAGCAGACACAGCCCAAGTTTGCCAAATATTGCCTTGAACCGCCAGCAAAATCAAACTGCTAACAGCAAAACTCACCAAATACATAGTTGCAGAACCTTCCCAACTCTTCTGAATTCCCCCAACTCGATAAATATGTTTGCCGTATTTCTGGCCGATGACAGCAGCCAATCCGTCGCCCCAAGTCATGACTAAAATGCCCAAAGCAGCGTACTCCTGATGTTGCAGCGGCCAAAACCAAGCCACGAGAACGCTGATACTAACAGCATAGAAAAAAGTCCCCAAACTCTTGCGGTTGATACTGTTAAGACTGGGCAAAATCGGAACTTGGTAAGAAATTAGGGCGATCGCACCTGCTAAAATTCCCGCCGAAATCCCCACCCAACCGGGTATTTCCAGCCACCACGCCAGCAAAATCACATTTCCACTACCCATGTGCACCACCTTCCGCGATACTTCAGGATCGACAGAAGTAAAGCGATTTAACCCTTCAGCTACCAGTAAAATCAAGCCCAGCCAGACTCCCACGAGGGAAATTTGCAGCCACACAGTCGGAACTTCAGAAAATATAGACACGATATTTAGGAAAAACTTAGATCGGGCACTGTTTACTACTTTAGTGGAAAGCGCGATCGATGTTAGAACCCCGCAGCCTTAAAGTGCTGCGGGGAGCTGGCTGTTATGTTTTTTGAGGTTGGTCTACTTAAAACCTGTGCTATGCTATAAGCAAGTCTAGGGAAAAAGCTATGACTATTTTAGTAGAAGAACTTTTGAATACCTTTGAGCGATTAACAGACTCAGAGCGGTTAGATTTGGTATTGGAAATTTTGAAACGGACTGTTTATTTAGACTTCCCGCCCCTATCTGATGACGATTTAGTTCTCAATGCTGAGGGACTTTTTCTAGAGCTAGATGAGGAAGAATCCGTATATGAATAGTCCAGAGCGTGGTGAAATCTGGTTAGTCGATCTAGGTTATACTGCGAAAGTTAGACCATGTTTGGTCGTGAGTATTCCTGCTCTAAATCAAGACCGGGCATTAGCGACTCTAGGAATGAGAATTAAATAACTTCCACAAGATTGTGGGATGGGCGTCCCGCCCGT
>NZ_JAUBUJ010000248.1:0-1307 GCF_036705405.1 Microcoleus sp. B13-B6 | reverse complement strand
TGCCCACGTCATAACTGTACCCAGTTTGACGTGGGAGTATGTCACTTTTCCATATCGTGATCTTGACAGCATGGCGATATATCTAGCGGGACTTAAACAAATTTAAAGCCTAAATAAAGCCTAAATTTGCTTTATATGCACCAAAGATGCTAGCGAAAACTAGAAAGTTTTAGGCTTCTGTTCGAGAAGATACCCCCTAACGGGAGAAGTTGAAAAAAAATTAACTTCTCAAAAGTTATGGACTCTAACACCGCTTTAATCGGTCTCTCAAATATTTGCTCTAAATCTGACAACACTCCCCCCAGTGAAGTTAAAGAAGTGGTAGCGGTAATTTTCCCTTTTCTCACTCCGCATCCTTCCGATCAACTTCCCTTTAAAGTAGGCGATATCATCAAAACTGGTAAGCATTACGGTACTGTCACTTCTCTAAATCAAACCGATCGACCTGTAAGAATTACCTGGGATGCTAGTAACAGCGAAGACAGCTTTTCTTGGAATTATACACTTGATGAAATTCGTGTCCTCAAAATCTCCCTTGTGCCTCAGTTTATTCCTCAAAAAAATACTGGAGAACTTCCAGCTTGCACAACCATCGTACTTGCTAATTCGCAACAGGTACAATTCAGTAACACAACTATTTTCCAAGTAGAATCGCTGACTGAACACCACATTTTCATCTCGACTCTCGACCAATCTTATCTCTTTCCCATTAACTTGTTTCCAGGCTTCCCGACAAGTTGTACCATAGATATTCCTGCACCTCAGCAGTTAAAAGTCGCTCGCAGTTTGTCTGTTGCTGACCTCAAAATCCGAGCTAAGACGTATTTAGCTCTCGAAATACCCGACAACTTCTTAGAATTCGCTATGCCAATTCAAAAACAGCAATTCAAAGAAAAACTGGCTCGACAATTGAGCGAAGAAAATTACGAACTTCTAGAATTTAACATAGCTTGGGAAGAAACCTGGAAGCAGCACCTAGAAAACCTAGCCAAGAAACAAGGATTATACGGATTTAAAGAGGGAGATTACATTTTAAAATGCCGAGAAGGAGTTCAACAAAGGGGGACAGTCCAACGCTTGAACGTTGAAAATCTACGTCCATTCCAAATCGAGTGGAACAGCGGAGAAATCCAAAATTACAGTTTGACCGAACTCAAAGGTTTGGGTATAGCTCGTATCGAATCTATTGTTAAATTATCCCCCAATGTGGCTTATCAGATTAGCGAAGACGGCTCCTACTTTAGAGCTTGGATTGGGTTCCGTAGTGACATACTCCTACACCAACTGAGTACAGTATGGTATAGGCT